>NZ_JBLWEM020000024.1:0-71743 GCF_048287365.2 Candidatus Electronema sp. JC
CACATCACGGATGAGACGCTCAGGAGCAATCTTTGTCGCGGGTTTGTTCCGAGTGCGGCACGGTTCAAGCCGTTTCGCCCAGCGGCTCACGCTTGATTTGCTGACTCCGAAACGCAGAGCCGTCTCTTCAAAGCTCAGACCATCCCGGTCTTTGATCTCCAAAACCTTCCGACGAAAATCTATTGAGTATGCCATACTCACAGTGTAGTCATTTTATACTACTTTGGCTATAGCACTTAGCTGTCAGCGTGTCAAGAGAAATTCATCGCCGCTTTTGAATATGCAATAAGAAGACGCAAGACGTGCGGGAATGACTTACGAAAGAGAATGAGAATCCTTCTCAGTAGAGACACGCTAAGAGGATATACCGCAGCCAGCTGCCGGGTTCAAGGCCAACGCAGGAGGCTGGCAAAAAGTGTCGGGCGAGGAAGTAGAAGAGTATCGAGCGAGAGCAGGCAAGAGACTCGAGCGAGGGAAAGAGGGAGACTCGCTCGAGTCTCTTTGGAAACGTCGAGCGAGGAATTTTGGAAGTGTCGCTCGACAAAATACGGGCGTGGCGGGCGGCGGGGGGGAGTTATGTGCGCGGCTGAACCTCAGCCCTTGAAATACTGTGCGGCCAAATCAACTTCTTCCTTAGAGCCGATGATCAACGGCACCCGCTGATGCAGCTCGTCCGGCTGGATGTCGAGGATGTTCCGGCCTGTGTCGTCAATCGCCCGCCCGCCCGCCTGCTCGACGAGCAGGGCCAGCGGCGCGGCCTCGTAGAGCAGGCGCAGCTTGCCTTTGCCGCTTTTTCGGTCGCGGGGATAGACAAAAACCCCGCCTTTGATCAGATTGCGGTGGAAATCCGCCACTAACGAGCCGATGTAGCGCAGGCTGTAGGAGCACTCGCCGCGCTCGTCCAAGTCCTTCAGATGCTCGACATAGGCGCGGGTGTTGTCGTGCCAGTAGCGGGAATAGGCCTCGTTGATGCTGTAATACTTGACTTTCGGCGGTATCTTGATGTCAGGATGGGAGAGGAAGAACTCGCCCACGCTGGGATCAAGAGTGAAGCCCTGCACGCCCTCGCCGACGGTGTACACCAGCATGGTGCTGGAGCCGTAGATGATGTAGCCCGCCGCGACCTGCTCGCTGCCCTTCTGGAGCAGGTCGCCGATCTCGCCTTGGCCGTTCTGGCTTTTCCGGCGGTGGATGGAAAAAATCGTGCCGATGCTGACATTCACGTCAATGTTCGACGAGCCGTCGAGCGGATCAAAGGCCACAGTGTACTTGCCCTCGTAGCCGTCTAAAACCGGAATCGCGCCTTCATCTTCTTCCGAAGCCATGATGCAGACATAGCCGCACTGCTCCATCCGCCGTTTGATGGTCAGGTTGGCGAAATCGTCCAATTTCTGCACCTGCTCGCCCTGAATGTTGACCTGGCCGGACTGGCCAAGAATGCCGGCCAGCCCAGCCATGTTGACCTCGGCGCTGATGATTTTCGCGGCCACGATCAGGTCGTTGAGGAGGCCGGTCAGCTCGCCCGTGGCTTCCGGGTGGCTGCGCTGGCTGTCCATGATCTGGCGGCTGACAGTTACGCCTTTGCGTTTTGGCATGTCGCGCTCTCCTTGCTGTGAAGTTCAGTGATTTCAGATTCAGGGCTGCTTGGCCGCAGGCTGCCAGCCGCGCACCAAATTAAGCAGGGTGCGCACGCCGATCCCGGACGGCCCTTTCGGCACGTAGCTCTTTTCGGTGAAGCTCCAAGCCGTGCCCGCGATGTCAAGATGCGCCCACGGCGTGTCGCCGACAAACTCCTGCAAATAGGCGGCGGCGGTGATGGTGCCCGCCTCCTTGCCGCCGCTGTTCTTGATGTCAGCGACGTTTGATTTGATCTGCTTGGAATACTCCGGCCCCAGCGGCAGCCGCCAGACCGGCTCGCCTGCGCGCTCGGCGGCGGCGTTGATCTGCGCGGCCAAGGTGTCGTCCGTGGCAAGCAGGCCGCTGCGGTGGTGGCCAAGGCCGATGATCACCGCGCCGGTGAGGGTGGCGAGGTCAACTACCGCGTTCGGTTTATACGTGGCGATGCCGTAGGCCAGCGCGTCGGCGAGAATCAGGCGGCCTTCCGCGTCGGTGTTGACGATTTCCGAGGTGATGCCGCCGAAATGGGTGATGACATCGCCGGGCTTGAGAGCTGTGCCGGAGGGCAGGTTCTCGCTCGCCGGGATCAGGGCCACCACGTTGATGCCCTTCAGCTTCTCCTCAGCAATGGCCTGCATGGCGCAGATCACCGCCGCGCCGCCGCACATGTCGTACTTCATCTCCTCCATGCCCTGCGGCGACTTCAGGCTGATGCCGCCGGAGTCAAAGGTCAGTCCCTTGCCGACCAGCATCAGCGTCGGGGCTTTTTTCTCGTCGCTGCCCTGATAGCGGAGAATGACCAATTTCGGCGGCTGCGCTGAACCCCGGCTCACGCCGAGCAGGCCGCCCATGCCGAGCTTGCGCATCTCCGGCTTGCTGATGACCGTGCATTCGAGGCCGTGCTCTTTGACCAGCTTCTCGCCGAATTCGGCGAAATGCTTGGGAGTCCAAGCATTGCCTGGCTCATTGGCCATGTCTCTGGCCGCGCAGACCGCCTTGGCCGCCCGCTCGCCCCGGTGCAGCCCCTGTTTGACCGCGTCCTGATCAAGGCCGCCCGCATGAAGAGAGACCGCCTCGATGTTCACCGTCGGCTCATCGTCTTTTTTCCTGCTCTTGTGCCGGTCGAAACGGTACGCGCCGAGCAGCATTCCCTCGCTCACCGCCTCCGCGACTTCGTCGTCGGGCAGGCTGGTGTTTTCCGGCAGAACCGCGAGCAGACTTTTCACCTTCAGCTTGGCCGCCTGCTGCGCCGCCGTGCCTGCGGCCAGACGGAGCTGCTCGCGCAGAACATCCGCGTTCATGCCCTCGCCGGTCTTGCCCAGCCCGACCGCCAGCACCCGGCCAGCAGCCAGATTGTGCTTGATGTCCTTTTTTGCGGCGGCAGGATAAAAGAGAAAGGTTTCCCCCTTCTTGCCGGAAAAATCCTTGTTCTTCCACGCGTGCTTGATGTTCCGCCGCAGCACCTTGCAGGGGCACATCACCGCGCTGCCCCCGCTCTCCCGGATGAAATAGACGAGCATGTCGCCGTCAAACTGCTCCAAATCGCCTTTTTCCAGCTGAATCTTCATGCTTTGCTCTCCGTCTGGTTTGCTCTGTCATCTGATTTCGGCTTGGCTCCGCCGCCGCAGCCGACGGCATTATACTCTGTTCCGGCGATTGGCAAAACAGTTCGTTTCAGGTAAGATGCAGAAATTGTCAGAACAATCGAACTCAGGAGGAAAAACATGGTTCTCGAACTTGTCCTTGCCGTCAGCCTCGCGCTTGTGATCTCAACGCTGTGCAGCCTGGTGGAGGCCGCCCTTTACTCGCTGTCTCTAAGCCGGATTGAAATGATGGCCGCAGAGCGTCCGGCGACAGCGGCAACGCTGAAAAAGCTGAAAAATAACATTGATCAGCCGATCACCGCCATTCTCACGCTGAACACGGTCGCCCATACTATGGGTGCCTCTGTGGCAGGAGCCGCCGCCGCTCAGGTCTTCGGTGAAAACCGCCTGATCTGGTTCTCCGCTTTTTTCACTCTCGCCATCCTGCTCATTTCAGAAATTCTGCCGAAAATCATCGGCGTGGCCTTCAGCATGTCTCTGGCTCCCTACATGGCCCGGCCTTTGAGCTGGCTGGTGTTCATCTTCAAGCCGGTCATTTTCGTCGGCCAAGTGATATCGCGTTTAGTCCCGAAGAGCAATGAGCACTCCATCTCCGCAGAAGAACTGATGATCCTCACCCGCCTCAGCCGCAGCACCGGCGAAATCTGCGCGGAGCAGGAGGCGGTGATCACCAACATCATCGCCCTGCGCCGCAAGACGGTGCGGCAGGTGATGACCCCGCGCACCGTCCTCTTCAGCATGAGCAAAGACGCGACCGTGGCTGACGCGATGCGGGAGGAGCGGTGGAGCGTGCACAGCCGGGTGCCGGTCTGCGGCGAGGACAGCGACGACGTGGTCGGCATCGTCCGCAGCTACGCGGTGATGGCTGCGGCGGCCTCCGGCGAGGCGGAGCGCAGGCTGGAGGAGCTGATGTTTCCCGCGCACTTCGTCCCGGAGATCGCGCCCTTGAATAAGGTGATGCTGGAGTTTTTTGAACGCCGCCAGCATCTTTTCGTGGTGGTGGACGAGTACGGCGGCGTGACCGGGGTCATCAGCCTGGAAGACATCATTGAGGAGATCATGGGCCGGGAGATCATGGATGAGTCCGACCGCACCGGCGACATGCGCGACTTGGCCCGGAGCAAACGGAAGGCCGCAGCAGCTGAGGCCGCCTCAGCCCGCTCCGGCAACGGCGCAGCACAGCCGCCCCTCGCGCAGTAAAATCACCCTTCGGCTTCGCTCAGGGAGCTTTCGGCACCACGCAGGGAGCTTTTTGCAGGTGCCCTGAGCGAAGTAGAAGGGCAAACCGCCTCAATACTGCGCCGGAACCCATTCAAAGCAGCCGGTCTCGTCCAGCGTCCACGTCTTGCCGTCCTTGGCAAAATTGGCCATTTTCCAGCTCAGTTCGGTGCCGATGATTTTTTCCAGCTGATTGCTGGAGAAAAAGGCCGCATACCATTGGCCGCGCTCGGCGGCGAAGATGCGTTCCAGCGTGCCGTCCAAACGCCAAAGCCGCAGCGTGCCGTCAAAGGATGCGGAGAGGACGCACTGGCCGTCAGGGCTGAAGGCGCAGCTCCGAACTCTTCCCTCATGTCCTTGGAAGGTCAGAAGGCAGTGGCCCGCCATATCCCAGAGCTTCAGCGTATTATCATCGGATGCGGAAAGGATACGACTGCCGTCCGGGCTGAAGCAGCAGCTCTGAACTCCTCCCTCATGTCCTTGGAAGGTCAGAAGGCAGTGGCCCGCCATGTCCCAGAGCTTCAGAGTGTTATCATCGGATGCGGAAAGGATGCGGCTGCCGTCCGCTCTGAAGCTACAGTTTAAAACATAGTCTTCATGATCTTTGAAGGTGGAAATGCAGTGACCCGTCAAGTCCCACAGCTTCAGGGTGTTGTCCCACGAACTTGAGAGAATACGGCTGCCATCAGGGCTGAAACAGCAGCTCTGAATGTACCACTCATGACCTTTAAAGGTGGAGATGCAGCGGCCCGTTAAGTCCCATAGCTTCAGGGTGTTGTCACCAAGAGCAAGAGGAGTATCGTCATCGGCAGCAGAGAGAATATAATTGCCGTCCGGGCTGAAGCAGCAGCATAGAATCAATCCGTCTTTAGGGATGCTGCTGGCTGAAAGGGGGCGAATGAATACGCTCAAATTATTCTGCTCTGGCTGTACATCCCATATATTATTGTTGTCAGAGGAGGGAGTGCGCTGACTCGCTTCCTCGTACCCTTTGAAAGTGGAGACACAATGACCAGTGTCCGTTGCCTTCCAGAGCTTCAAGGTATAATCATCGCCAGCAGAGAGGATATAGCTGCCATCAGGGCTAAAACAGCAGCTCCAAACCCTTGGGTTGTTGTGGCCCTGCCGCCAGTCTGCTAAGTTAAAAGGTTCTGCTGCTTGGCGAGCGACTGGTGGAAAGCAATGGGGTTGCGGTAGAGAGGTAGTGCCTTGACAATTTGCCAGCGTTATCCGATCTTGTAGGGACAGCCTGCCCGCCGTGTTGCCCGCATCCTCAGGGCCGGGACAAGCACAGGGGCTTGCCCCTACAGGATTGCATTCCTGCCACGAACAATCCCGCCACAAACTGCCGCTGATGTTGCCCTGCCCGATGTCAATCTGCTGGAAATGACAATCCAGCCATTGGCTGGCGTGCGCCTCGGCCTGATCAAGCAGGAGCGTTTGCCCGCGCAAGCCCCGGATTTGCCGGTTGGAAAGGAAGCTGCGCCGCAAATCAACATCTCCCAGCTCAGGCGCAGCCTTTTTCTGCCGGGCCAGCTCGGCAATAATATCCAAAGCCAACTCTGACATATCTGACCAAGGCCGGGCCAAGGTCGCAGCCAGCCCCTTGTTGATTCGCGCCAATTCCTGTTCAGTCAGCAAGGCCAGGCTGTCAAAGACAAACTGCCGGGTCAGGCTGGAAAGTGCCTGCTCCATGCGGAAATCCTCATCCTCCTGCCACTGCCGCAGCAGCCATTTGCTGAGGAAAAATTCCTGCATCGAGCTGTGGGAAAAGCCGAAGTCCTGCTCGCCGAAACGCACCAGCAGGGTGGAGTTGCGCAGGTCTTTCTCCAAAACCTGCCAGTCCTCGTCCCGGTACTGGGCAGCCAAAGCAGGCCGCGCCTCCAGCCAGGCGCAGAACCAGTCGTTGAGCCGGTCAATCTGCCAGACTTGGGTTGCCCCCTGCCAGAACGCGGCGGCCAGATCGGTCAAAAGCTGCTGCTTGTGGCGCGGCTTGAGAATATGCTTTTCATCGTCCCGACTGATGCTGTCCGCAATCAAAGCCTGATAAAAGGATGCCGCATTGACAGGCAGGCCCTGGCTCTTCATCTGCTGCAAGTCCGGCAGAGTGCGGGAGAGCTGGCGGAGCATGAAAGGCCGCTGGGCCAAGTCCTTCAAATAGGCTTCGCTGTCAATGAAGGAAAAGACCCGGTTGGCATCCCCGCTGCCCAGCAGGCGGGTGAGCAAGCGGAGAATCTGGCTGGAAGAAAAAGGCAGCAGATGGAGGGCGCGGTAGTCCTCGCCCTGCACGCCGCTGCGGTTCAGGCCGAGAAGAAAGCTGTCCATCTGGCTGATGGTCTCAAAATGGTGGGTGCGGCAGGAGATGACGATTTTCACCCGCGCCCGCCCGTCCTGCGGAAAGACCCGCAGCAGCTCGTTGAGGAACTGGCTGCGCATGTCATTGGTGTAATAGACCAATTTTTCATCCAGCCCGTCAAAGATGAGCAGCAGCAGCCCCTGCCGGGCCGCCTCAATCAGCTCTTCCGCGCTGTAGTCCGCACCTTTTTCCGCCAGACGCAGCACCTCTTGCAGCATTTCCTCCAAAGTCGGCTGGCGGGTGATATTGCCATCTCGGACAAAGGTCGGCACATCGCGCAAGTCGAGATAGACCGGCCTTGGCAGATTTGGATTTGTTGCGCAGCGTTCCGCGAGCTGCTGGGCGAAAACGCGGCAGGTGAAGGTCTTGCCCATGCCGTAATCGCCAAGCAGGGCATACAAACTGGTCTCGCTGTTCTCCAGCCAGTCGAACAGGTCGGCAAGGGTTTCGTAAGAAGTCTTTTCCTCTTCGTTGTCTTTATTTTTTTTCTTGAATCGAGCGGCCAGCACCTCGATAGCAGCCTCTGTAAGCGTTCTTTTGCCAGATGTGCGGACGTTATGCCGATTGCCTATGGTTGGCTCAAATTCGTCGCAGCAATACTCTGCCAGCCTGCTGCATCCCAGATGAGAGCAGAGCGGTTTCTCCTCCGCCTTTTCCTGCCTCCGGCTCAGTTCCTCCCGCTGGAGCTGCGGCAAATCCTCTGGCTTGCAGCCTGTGCTGGGCTGGTATTCTTCCGGCAGATACTCCCGGTTGACCCGCCCCGTCACCTGCGGCAGCTCTTTCGGTGCCTGAGCAGAGAACTTCAGCCGCGCCGCGCCGCCCTTGGCCTTGATGCGGGCCACAGTGATGGAGCGGAACACAGCGGCGGCATTTGCATTGCCGCTGCGCTCCGCCTCATCCGCCGCCTGCGCCGCACCTGCCTTCAGCCGGGACAAAAAACTGCGGCAGGCGCCGTCCGGGTCTTTGCTGCCTGCAAAGAGCAGTTCAATCATGGCCTCGCGGTCTGTCTCGCCCTGCGGATCAAGGTGCTGGGTCAGCAAATTGAGGTTGCGGCAGTCCGCAGCCCCAAGCTCGCCGGATTTGATCAGCAGGTCAAAGGCCCGCAGCACGTGGTCAAGCATCGTTCCTCCTTGTCAGCTTGGCGACAGCGTCGAGCAGCGCGGCCAGCTTGTCCGCATTCCAGAAAAAACTGACGCAAAACAGCAGTCCAGCCAAGAGCAGCAGGCGGGGAAAGGTCAGATGCTCAAACAGAGCGGCGATGAAAGTGAGAAATTCTGCGCCCATGGCGGTCTCCTGCGGCGAAGATTGATCAGAGATGCTGCATCCATGTCGGAAGCATACCCGCTGCGGCAGGCGAGCGCAAGAAATATTTTCACGACCATGAATTTTGTGAAATCAGTTCTTGGAAAAGGTTTGCCTCAGACGGTGCCTGCTGCCGCAACGGCGCAGCGCAGCCGTCCCTCGCGCAGTAAAATTTCAATTTCTTCGCCCGGTTCCGCCTGCTCTGCCGCTGTGATCACCGCGCCGTTTTTCTTCATCGCCACTGCATAGCCGCGAGCCAGCGTGGCTAACGGGCTGACCGCATCAAGCAGCCCCGCCGCCCGCGCCAAGCTCTGCTCTTTCGCGCTGATCAGCCGGTCTACCGCCTGCGCCAATCGTCGCTCCAGCTCGGCCAGCCGCTGTTCCTGCAAGGCAAGAGCCTGCGCCGGACTTTGCTGGCGGAGGCGGTGTTCCAGCCGCTCAAGGCGGCTTTGTTTGTCCGCCAGCAGGGTGTGCATGGCCTGCCGCAGCCGCCGGGTCAAAGCTGCGGCCTGATCGGCAAGGGCGGCGTTGTCAGGCAGGAGCATTTCCGCCGCCGCGCTGGGCGTGGGAGCGCGGAGATCAGCGGCGAAATCAGCGATAGTCCAATCAATTTCATGCCCCACCGCGCTGACCACTGGAATCGCCGAACGCCGGATTTCCCGTGCCAGCCGCTCGTCGTTGAAGGCGGCCAAATCTTCAAAAGATCCGCCGCCCCGGCAGAGAACGATGATGTCCGTGTCCATCCGCCCCAGCGCGGCCTGCCGGTTGATTTCCGCAACAGCCTCGCGCAGTTCCGCCGCCGCGTTCGCGCCCTGCACCGAAGCGGGATAAACGCTGATCCGCGTCTGCGGGCAGCGGTCGCGGGCCACGCGGATGAAGTCGTGCGCCGCTGCGCCGCTCGGCGAAGTCACCAAGGTGATATGGCTGGGAAAGGGCGGCAGCAGCTTTTTCTTGGCCTCGTCAAACAGCCCCTCCTCGGCCAGCCGCCGCTTGAGCCGCTCAAAGGCGAGATGCAAGCTGCCCGCGCCCTGAAAGTCCAGCCCGTCCACGACCAGCTGGCAGTCGCCGCGCTGCTCATAGACCGAGAGCCTGCCCCGGCAAATGACCTGATCGCCGTCCTTGGGCTGCCGCTCCAGCTGCCGCCGCTGCATTCGGAAGAGCACCGCCTTGAGCTGGGCCGCCTCGTCCTTGAGGGTGAAATAGAGGTGGCCGGAGGTCGGCTGGCGCAGGCCGGAAATCTCCCCGGTCACGCTGACCAAGGCGAAGCAGCCCTCCAGAACAGTGCGGGCGGTGGCGGCCAGTTCGGCCACGCTGAAGATATGCTGGCTGCGGTTCACTGCGGGTTCAGAGCGGGACGCTCGGCTCCTGCGGCTCCTGTTCGGAAAGCGATTCAAGGATGTTGAAAAAGCAGCTTTTTTCAGCAGGATTGAACCGCTCCTGGAGCTGGTACGGATATTCGGTGACGGCGCTGGAGGCGATGTCCATGCAGGTGTGCAGCAGCGACTCCCGCAGCTTCTGATTGTCCCGCTCGTCCGCCGCCGAAAGCCGGACAGGCTTGACAAAGCCGCGCAATGTCTGCATGATCTCCGGGCTTGGCCGACTTGTCAGGAACCTGTTGACGAAATCTTTAGCCTTTTCGGTCTCCAGCACTTTGCATCCTGCCAGTTTGTTGACATGAGAAACGTGCTTGTCGATGTAATCGTCAAGGACGGCGACCTCGCCCGCCTGAGCTTGGCCATCGGCCCAAAGCATCTCAATCAGCGGGATGAAATCAATCAGATAGACCTGCTCTCCTGTGATGCCGAAACGTTTCAGCGCAGCCAGCGCAGCTTGTCGTGAAATAACATTGTCCTCTGTCATTGCGGATCCTCCTTGCTCAGGGGTTACGGCGGGCCGTCATCAGCTTTCGGGAGGCGCAGCCTGCGCCTGGTGAAAATTCCCGAATGGTTATGCAGCTCAAGCTATCAGATCATGCCCGATCCTGCAAGCGGCTTATGGCGCAGGCAGGCAGATTTTCCGCCCGCGCCGCTCTCAAGCTGTCCGGCGGCAGACGAAATGCGCCCTGCCGCCGCAAAAGATAATGTCTTTTTCAAGCGGCACGGTATAATACTCTGTTCACCCCCGCAAGCCGGAAATGGCGCAATAATTCATCCACAAAGTTGAGAGCGAAGCATGGACAGCAAACCAAAACATGTCTTTAACGTCACCCTGCAAGAGCAGGCCGCTGTCGGCACTCCCGGCGTGCTTGACCAGCTCCATCTGCCGCCTGCGGTGATCAGCTTTTTGCAGAAAAATCAGCGCATGATCTGGCGGATTGTCATTATCGCGGCAGTGGCGGTCACCGTTGTTTCGCTCTATTTTTCGTGGCGCGAGCACACGTTGAACAAAGCTGCGGCCGCTTACGATCAGGCGGTTGAGATCGCCGATGCGCAGCAGAAGCGGGATGCGCTCCAGAAGGTCGCTGATGACTACGGCTCCACGCCGTCCGCGCTGTGGAGCCGGATCGCGTTGGCTCATCTCGATCAGCAGGAGGGCAAGACCAAGGAGGCCATTGCCAAGCTGACCGCTGTGGAGGCGGAGGTTTCGGCGAAAAACGCGCTCAAGCCGCTGCTCTTGGTCAATCTTGGCGGCCTTCACGAGCAAGACAAGCAGTTCGACAAGGCTGAGGCGGCGTATCAGCAGCTCAAGGGTTTCAAGGGCTTTGAGCCGATGGCCTTGGACAGCTTGGGCCGGGTGTATGAGGCGGCAGGCCAGAAGGACAAGGCGGTGCAGATGTATCAGCAGTACATGGGCCTGACCGAGCTGGGCAAGGAGAAAAAAGAAGGCGCACCGGTGCACAGCTTCCCGGAGCGCGAGCTGGTGCAGGCGAGCTTGAACCGGCTGCTGAAGTGATGCAGATCATCCGTCATCCTGCCGAGATGACCGCTTGGGCCAAGGAGCAGGCCAAAGCCGGGCGACGCATCGGCTTGGTGCCGACGATGGGCTTTTTCCATGAGGGCCACATCAGCCTGATGCGCCGGGCCGGGCAGCTTGCCGATCAGGTGGCGGTCAGCCTCTTTGTCAATCCGACCCAGTTCGGCCCGCAGGAGGACTTGGCCGCCTATCCGAGGGACTTCGAGCGCGACTGCGCAATGGCTGAAGCGGCGGGAGTGACCGCGCTTTTCGCCCCGGAAGCGGCGGAGATGTATCCTGCCGGATTCAGCACCACAGTCACAGTCGGCGCGGAGCTGACCGGCCATCTTTGCGGCGCGTCCCGTCCCGGTCATTTCGCTGGAGTGGCCACAGTGGTCTGCAAACTCTTCAGCATTGTCCGGCCTGATCTGGCCGTGTTTGGCGAGAAGGATTTTCAGCAGCTTGCCGTGATCCGCCGGATGAACGCTGATCTCAATCTCGGCGTGGAGATAGTCACCCACCCGATTGTGCGCGAGGCGGACGGGCTGGCCATGAGTTCGCGCAACACCTACCTTGCGCCGCAGCAGCGGGAAGCCGCGCTCAGTCTTTCCCGCGCCCTCGCCTTGGCCCGCAAAATGGCTGCCGCAGGCGAGCGCAGCGCGGAGCGGCTGACTGCCGCGCTTCTGGATTTCATTCATGCTTTCCCGGAAACAGCCGTGGACTACATCAGTTTTGTTCATCAGGACAGCTTGCAGCCTGCCGTCGAGATTGATTCGCAAACCGTGCTGGCCTTGGCAGTGCAGATCGGCGGCAAGGTAAGGCTGATTGATAATGGATTGGTGCTATGAAATCATTCTCAAAGTGGACTATCGCAGAAGTTGAAGAAACCTTTGCGCTCAATCCGTGCAAGCAGCTTGAGTCTCTGAATCAGTGGCTGGATGCCACTGCGTCACTTGCGCCTGATGAGCAAGATTTGATCGCGGAGTTGCGCGAGAAGTTGCTCGATCATGTTTGGGATTGGAACGAAAGCGAGCTAAAAGGAAAATTTATCTTCCCCTTGCTGGCAGCCGTTAATTTTGACGAGGAGCAATATCAGTCATTCATTGAGCGAGAAATCTCTATGGCGATAGACAACGACACGATTTCTGGCGTGGTTGATTTCTTTGTCGCCAGCGGCAAGCGTTATCCCAAGCATCCGTATTTTTTCATCCACGAATTCAAGAAAGAGCGTGAGGCATCTGGCGACCCGCTTGGGCAATTGATAGTCACGATGGTGGCAGCGCAGAAGCTAAACAATGACGGCAAGCCGGTGTATGGCTGTTATGTCATGGACAGACTTTGGTTTTTCGTCGTGCTGCAAGGAAAAGATTATGCGGGTAGTTTAGCGTATGATGCAACGAAAGATGACATCAAGGAGATCTTCAGCATTCTGAAGAAAATGAAGGAATTTATCCTCAAGCTGATTGTTACAGAACAATGACATAGCAGGGTAATAAATTGGAACGGATATTTACCGAACTTTCTAATCCTGTATGGTGGTTCAGTGTAGTACTTGCTGGGATTGCCATCAATGTGTTTTCTTCTTATCTGAAGGGTGCGATAGATAATGTTTTCTCAAAAAGTTCTGGATGGTGGAAGAATAAGTCATTAGCTCGTAAGAAGGCATGGGAAGAGCAAGTAAACAAACTTGCTTCCAATAGCAAAGAGAGAGACGATGCTGTTGCAGCATGAGATCCGTTATAGGTTAAAATCAATTTTTCTTTTACTATTATCTATAATTATCTTTTCTTCTTTTTTGGCTGTAGGGTTAGTCTTCCCTTCTCTCTTGGCTTCTCTTCTTAAGAGAATTTTTCTCGCATTATCTGCATGTTTTTCTTTCTCAGGTTTTCTCGCATGGAAATTCGCAGAAGATACAGAGGCCGAATTGAAAGAAGCGAAGGGTAGGTTATCAAAACAACTTATTCAAGAAGATGTTGATGCTTGAAAACATTTTCAAATCATTACCACCAGAGACAACAAAAGAGGTCTTTGACGTTCTTCTGCAAAACAAACACATCCGAATTGAGCGCATTGTTTCCGCAGGGCATACATCGCCTGCTTCTGGTTGGTACGATCAAGAGGAAAACGAGTGGGTGATTGTTCTTGAAGGAGCTGGAACAATTTTATTTGAGGATGGCAGGAAGGTGACACTGAATAAAGGAGATTTTCTGCATATTCCCGCCCATGAGAAACACAAAGTCGCTTGGACAGACCCGGACAGACTGACGATTTGGCTGGCAGTGCATTATTCTGGGATAGCGATTTTTGATTGAGCGGCTATCAAAAAAGTCTTCTTCGACAGTGCATTACCGAGATGGTTTTGAAAATGAAAGAATGGCAGGTGTTCATCGATTTGGATGAATATTCGATTGAAAATCCGGGCAAGATCATTGGCATTTTGCTCAATATGGCGGCACCGGCTGCCTGAAAGAACATGCCCCCATTCCAGCAGCACAGCCGCATCCTCGCCAATCAGCCGCTGACCGCCGATGTCTTCCGGCTGACCGTCCATGCGCCGGAGATCGCGGCAGCTGCCGCGCCGGGCCAGTTCGTCATGGTTCAGGTCAGCGGCAGCCTTGACCCGCTCCTGCGGCGGCCTTTTTCCATCCACAGCCGGGGCGCGGACGGCAGTATCAGTCTGCTTTTCAAGGTCGTGGGCCGAGGCACCGCGCTGCTTGCCAAAGCCCGGCCCGGCGATGCGCTCGACCTGCTCGGCCCCTTCGGCAGGGGCTTTGATCTGAGCGCAGCCGAAAAGCCGATCTGCCTGATCGGCGGCGGCATGGGCATCGCCCCACTGCTCTTTCTTGCCCAAGAATTGCCCGGCAGAAAATACGCCCTGCTTGGCGCACGCAACCACGACGAACTGGCACCGCTTGCCAAGGCGTTTGCTGAATTAGGCTGCGCAGTGCAGCTTGCCACCGACGACGGCAGCCTCGGTCATCACGGCTTCATTCCTGATTTGTTAGACGAAGTGCTGCCGGACGTGAGCCGGGTCTGCACCTGCGGCCCCAGCCCGATGATGCGCGGCGTGGCCAGCATAAGCCGTCAAGCCGGAAAAGCCTGTCAAGTCTCGGTGGAAACCCACATGGCCTGCGGCATGGGAGCCTGTCTCGGCTGCGTCATGCCGGGCGCGGACGGACGGCAGGTGCATGTCTGCACCGACGGCCCGGTCTTCAACGCGGAGGAACTGGCATGGCAACTTTGAAATCTGATCTGCGGGTGCGCATCGGCCCGCTGGAACTGCAAAATCCTGTGCTGACCGCTTCCGGCACCTTTGGCTATGCGAAAGAATTCGAGCCGTTCGTCAATCTGAACCGGCTCGGCGGCATCATCGTCAAGGGCATCTCACTGGAGCCGCGTCTAGGCAATCCGCCGCCGCGCATTGTTGAGACCGCCTGCGGAATGCTCAACGCCATTGGTTTGGAGAATGTCGGCGTTGACCGCTTCATCAGCGAAAAAATGCCGTATCTGCGCACGTTGACCGTGCCGCTGCTGGTCAACATTCTCGGCGACTCGCTCGATGACTACCGCGAGCTGGCCCGCCGCTTGGACGAAGTGCCGGGCATCAGCGGCATTGAGATCAACATCTCCTGTCCGAACGTGAAAAAAGGCGGCGTGGCGTTTGGCGCGTCGCCGGAGATGGCGGCAGCAGTTACAGCGGCAGTGCGCGGCGCGACCAAGCTGCCGGTTATTGTCAAACTTTCGCCCAATATCAGCGATATCACCGTGATGGCCAAGGCCGTGGAAGCGGCGGGCGCGGACGCGGTCTCACTGATCAACACCTTGATCGGCATGGCGATCAACGCCGAGACGCGCAGGCCGCGCTTGGCCAACATCATCGGCGGCCTCTCCGGCCCGGCGATCAAGCCCATCGCCCTGCGCATGGTCTGGCAGACAGCGCAGGCGGTATCCATTCCCGTGATCGGCATTGGCGGCATCAGCACGGCGGAGGACGCAGTGGAATTCCTCCTCGCCGGAGCGACAGCGGTGCAGATCGGCACAGCCAATTTCTACGATCCCTCGGCAGCGGAAAAGATCATCAGCGGCTTAGAAGCGTATTTGCAGCGGCATAACGAAGAGCGGATCAGCAATCTCATTGGCGCGTTGGACACAGGAGGAAAGTGATGGAGCTGGGCAAAATTTGCGTCTCCTTGGCCGGAGCGGATGCGGCAATCATTGGCGAACAGGCGCGGCAGGTTGCAGATCTGGCTGATGTGCTGGAAATCCGCCTTGACAGCATGACGCTGCCGGAGCCGGAGAAGTGCTGCTCGCTGCTGCGCAGACCGCTGCTCTTCACCAATCGTCCGACTTGGGAAGGCGGCCAGTTCGCCGGAAGCGAGGAGGAGCGCATTGCCCCGCTCGTGGAGGCGGTGCGGCTGCGGGCTGACTATGTTGATCTGGAGCTGCGGGCCGCGCTGCACAGCCGTCATTGCTTGCTGGAGGCGATGGAAGAAAGCCCGACCAGGCTGATTCTCTCTTGGCATGATTTCAAGGAAACTCCGTCCGCCGCCGAGCTGACCAATCTGCTCCATCAGATGATTGCCAGCGGCGCGCATGTCGGCAAGATTGTCACCACAGCGCAGAACGCCAATGACGTGCTGCGGGTGCTGGCTCTTCAGCAGGAGGCGCGGGCCGCAGGCTTCCCGCTGACCGCCTTCTGCATGGGCGAAGCGGGCCGCATCAGCCGCTTGGCCACGCTCTATCTCGGCGGATATATGAGCTACGCTTGTTTGAACGACGCGCAGGCCACCGCGCCCGGCCAGATTCCCGCCGCCAAAATGCGGAAGCTGAGGATGCTGCTGGGATAGTTTGTTATTTTGCAACAACGAAACGCGCCATGCGGAAGATTGCTGATCAGGCTTTTTGATTGCGGAGGATTGTTCAAAAAACACCTTGCCGGAGGCAGTCCGCTTTGGTTAGATGAAAAGAGGAGCGGGCGGTTTTGTTCCACCTTCTGTTTCTCAGAACAACAGAGGCGTTTCTCTTCCGGCTTTGGAAGCCGTTGCATTTTCCGTCGTCACTCTGGTTGTTCAGACGGGAAGGAGCCAGTCATGTGCACAGAGGCGAAAAAACTGCTGCTGGTCGAGGACAGCGACGACCATGCCGAGCTGACTGAATTTTACATCAAGGACTGCCGCCCGGAGATCGCCGTCCGCCGCCTGCGCGACGGTGCTGAGGCGATGGCCTACATCGAGCGGACAGAGGCGGCGGCGGGACAGCAGGATTTGCCGTGGCTGGTGCTGCTTGACCTCAAGCTGCCTAAATATGACGGCCACGAAATTCTCGCCCGAATGAAGCGCAGCGTCCGGCTGGCGAAAATTCCGGTGGTAGTGTTCTCCACCTCCAACTCCGGCAAGGACATTGAGCAGGCTCTGAACAGCCATGCCAACAGCTATATTGTCAAGCCGATGGAAGCGGACAAATACGGCGAGGTGATCAGCGAGCTGCTTCAGTACTGGGAGCTGAACCAACATCATTTGCTCCGCGAGCCGCGCCTTGCCGATGCCTGACCAGCCGCTCCGCATCCTCCTGATTGAAGACAATGAGGATCACGCCGACCTCTTCGTCGCCAATCTGAGCCTGACCGCCTACGCCGGAGCGGAGATCGTCCGGCATGATGCCCTGCGCGACGGGGAGGAGGAGCTGCGGCGCAGGCATTTCGACCTGCTCTTCATTGATCTCTCGCTCAAGGACAGCACCATCCCCGAAACCATGTCCCGGCTGCGCGAGCTGGGGCGACGTTGTCCGGCTATCGTCCTCACCTCCCTCGACGACCGCCGCACCATCCTCGAAATCATCCGCAAAGGCGCTGACGACTGCCTGCCCAAATCCGAGCTGAACGACATTCTGCTGGAGCGGATCATCCATTTCAATTTGGACCGCTGGCGGCTCCGGCAGCAGCTGATCAGCAGCGAGGCATCCTACAAAGATCTCTATCACAACTCGCCCAACATGCTGGCCTCTGTCCACGCCGAGACAGGACGGGTGCTGAACTGCAATCAGGTGCTGGCAGACAAGCTGGGCTGGACGCGGGCCGAGATCATCGGCAGGGACATTTTCTCCCTCTATCATGCGGACAGTCAGGCGGCGGCGCGGAACGCCTTTGCCAAATTTCAGGCAACAGGCATGGTCAGGAACGCCGAGCTGCGCCTGCTGCGCCGGGACGGCAAAGCGCTTGACGTGCTGCTCAATTCCTCAGCAGTGCGGGACGAGCAGGGCGAAATCATCCACAGCCGGGCGACATGGATCGACATCACCGAAAAAAAGACGGCGGAAAGAAAACTTCATCATATCCAGCGGCTCAACCGGCTGATCATTGAAACCATCCCTGATCTGCTCTGGCTGAAAGACGCGGACGGAGTCTATCTGGCCTGCAATCCGCGCCTCGAACAATTTTTTGGCGCGCCGGAGGCGGAGATTGTTGGCAGGACAGATTATGATTTCATCAGCAAGGAGCAGGCTGACGCATTCCGGGAACGCGACTGCCAGGCCGCTGATGCGGGCCGGTCGCTGACCAATGAGGAGTGGATCACCTTTGCGGCGGACGGCAGAAAAATGCTGCTGGAAACCACTAAAGTGCCGCTGTTTGACGAGGAAAGCCGAGTGACAGCGGTGCTGGGCATCGGCCACGACATCACGGAGCGGCACGAGGCGGCGCAGAAGGCGGAGGCGGCCAACAAGGCCAAGTCGGTCTTCCTCTCCAACATGAGCCATGAGCTGCGCACCCCGCTCAACGCCATTCTCGGCTACACGCAGATTTTTCTCGGCGACGAGACGCTCACCCCCCGGCAGCGGAGCGGCATCAGCACCATTCATCAGGCCGGCGAGCATCTGCTTTTGCTCATCAACGACATTCTCGACATCTCCCGCATTGAGTCCGGCAGGCTGGAGCTGATCGAGACGGAGTTCTGTCTCTCCCCTTTTTTGAAAGGCATCCGGGAGATCATCCAGCTGCGGGCAAGAGACAAAGGGATTGATTTCATCGATAAAAGTGAAGGTCTGCCTGCGGTGGTCATCGCCGACGAGCTGCGCCTGCGGCAGGTGCTGCTCAACTTGCTCTCCAACGCGGTCAAGTTCACCAGCTCCGGCTGGTGCGCCCTGCATGTCAGGGCGGAGGCGGCAGGCCACGGGCTGGCGCGGCTGGACATCGCGGTGGAGGACAGCGGCGCGGGCATCTCCGAAGAAGATCAGAAGCTGGTCTTTGAGCCGTTCATTCAGGTCGGCGAGCGGCTTCAGCACCGGGAAGGCACCGGCCTTGGCCTGGCCATCAGCCGGGAGCTGGTCCGCCTGATGGGCGGCGAGCTGCGGCTCGTCAGTCCGGTCACGGACAGTCCGCAGAACGGCTTCGGGCCGGGCAGCCGCTTCCTGTTCAGCATCACAGTGCCGGTTTCCGAGCATCGGGCGGCAGCTGGGCCGCAGCTGCGCCGGATCCGGGGCTACATCAGCGCGCGCGGGGCCGAAAAGCCGCTCAAGGTGCTGGTGGTGGACGACAAGCTCTCCAACCGGGCCGTGCTGCGCGACACCTTGGAGCCGCTCGGCTTTCAGGTGCAGGAGGCTGCGGACGGCATTGAAGTGCCTGCGGCCTGCGCCCGCTTCCGGCCGGACATCATTCTGATGGATCTGCGGATGCCGAAGATGGACGGCTTCGCCGCCACCGCCCTGCTTAAGGAGCAGGAGGAATTCCGCCATATTCCGGTGGTCGCCGTGACCGCCTCCATCGCCGAGGGCGAGACCTTCCGCCGCCGCTGCCTGGACAACGGCTTCAGCGACTACATCCATAAACCCTTTTCCGCCGAGGAGCTGCTGGAAATCATCGCCGCCCACTTGGAGGTGAAGCTGGCCTACAGCGATCCGGCGCCGGAAAATGCGGCCCCGGAGGAGATCGTGCCGCCGCCGCAGGCGCTGCTCGACGAGCTGGCTTGGCTGGCGGAAATCGGCGAAATACAGGGAATCACTGAGAAGGCGGAGGAAATCGCCGGGCTGGAAGGGGGCCGCTGCCGGGCCTTCGCCCGCCGGGTGCAGGAGCTGGCCGATGATTTTCAATTTGAGGCCCTGCTGCATTGGATCAAAAAGGAGCAGCCGTCATGCAGCACGCCGTGAAAGAGTCCATCCTTGTGGTTGACGACCAGCCCGCCAACCTGAAGGTGCTGCTCTCCTTTCTCCAAGCGCACAGCTTTCAGATATACATCGCCGACAGCGGGTCGAGAGCCTTGAACATCCTCAGCAAAATCCTGCCAGACCTGGTGCTGCTGGACGTGATGATGCCGGACATTGACGGCTTTGAAACCTGCCGCCGGATCAAGGCTGACGAGCGGCTGGCCGGAGTGCCGGTGATCTTCATGACCGCGCTGGACAGTGTCGAAGACAAGGTGGCGGGCTTCAATGCCGGCGGTGTTGACTACATCACCAAGCCGTTTCAGCAGGTCGAGGTGCTGGCCAGGATCAAAACCCACATCATGCTGCGGAAACGGGAGCGCGAGCTGGAACAGGCTTTGGCGGAAATCAAGACACTGAGCGGCATTCTGCCCATCTGCTCCTACTGCAAGCAGATCCGCAACGACAAAGGCTACTGGCAGCAGGTTGAGGACTATATCAGCCAGCATTCGCAGGCCATGTTCAGCCACGGCCTCTGCCCGGAATGCTACAAAAAGGAAATGGCCAGCTTTTTGGAGCTGACCGGCAGGAACGGCGCGGCTGAGAAGGAGAACAAGGGCTGTCCCTCCTGAGACCGGTCAGCTCCGCCGCAAGCTGTGTCTGTTCTCGTCCAGCCTGGCCACAGCCTGCATCAGCACGTCGTGCAGCGGCGCGGACTTGCCGGCGCTTGTCAGCCCGGAGGCGGCCCGGCAGGTGCGGATGGTCGGACAGGCCCAGGAAAGCATTTCCGCCACCGCCTCAACCCCCCGCTTTTCCGCCGCCTCAGCCTCAATCAGATTGCCTTTGCGGATGCGGATGATGCCCCGCAGCTGGTCGGCAGGGCTGCTCACGACCACATCGGCGGAATGATGGCCCATGCCGATGAGCTGGAGCAAGTCGGCTAAATGCACCGAGTCAAAAAAGGCGCTGCCGGACTCGCGGGCAAAAATCCGGGTCAGCAGGCGGAGCAGCTCCTCAATGCGGAAGGGATGCTCGATGACCGCTGCCGCGCCGCTGTGATAGGCGGAACGCTTCAGCTCCTCGGTCAGGCCGCCGCTGTACAAAATCACATGGGTCTCCGTGTGCCAGCGGCGGATATGCAGCAGCAGATCGATGCCGCTTTCGCCGGAGAGCTGGACGTTGGCCAGCACTAAGTGGACAGTGAACCGGTTCAAAATTTCATGAGCCTTGGCAACGCTGGCGGCGAAGGCGGTCTGGTAGCTGCCTGCGAAGGGCGCGAGGCCCTCCTTCAGCTCCCGCATGAAGTCCTTGTCCCGGTCAACGATCAGTATGTTTTTGCGGTTCATGGCGGACAGCGGCTTTGGCTGGGTTATTCAAAATAGTCCGGCAGATCGTGCTCGCCGCTGGACTGCGGCAGGATGTCGCCCACCGGGATGTTGCGGCCGATCAGGGTTTTCAGGGCGACCAGATTGACCAAGCTCTCCAGCCCGGCCCCGCCGTAGGCGCGGAGATGATCGAGCAGAATTTTCACTGCTGTCGGCGGCTCGACCTTGAAGCCGGTCACTTTGCTGCCGGCGAAAGTCATGACGCTGGTGAAGGACTTGTCCCGGTTGAGGGCGGCGATGCCCTTGGCCAGAGCCTCGCCGGAGGCTTCCCGCCCCAGCTCGTCGAGCATTTCATTGACCGCGCCAAGATAGTTTTCCGCCTTCTCGCTGGCGATGAGCAGATCCAGCCCCACGTCCAATTTGTACATCCGGTCAAGGAAGTCCTTGATCAGCGCGCCTTGAATGATGGAGCCGTGCTGCGGGGCGATCATCTCCGGCTGCGGATCCAAGTTGCGGATGCGCGAGACCGCCAGCCGCAGCGCGTCCCGCGAGGGCATGTACAGCTGATGGAAGGTCTTGATGCCCTCCCAGGAGGTCTCGTCAGCGTAGAGATCGGGAGTGTAG
This sequence comes from Candidatus Electronema sp. JC, assembly GCF_048287365.2. Lineage (NCBI taxonomy): Bacteria > Pseudomonadati > Thermodesulfobacteriota > Desulfobulbia > Desulfobulbales > Desulfobulbaceae > Candidatus Electronema > Candidatus Electronema sp. JC. Next base: position 21,072 of record NZ_JBLWEM020000024.1, read on the forward strand.
GACAGCCCGCCGAAGAGGTCGCCGGAGAAAAGGATGCGGCTGCGCTCGTCGTAATACATCATCGCCCCGCGAAAATGGCAGAAGGGCGAGGGCACGAAAATCAGACGGCAGCCGCCGGGCATGACGGCACGGTGGTTGCGGTAGCTCTCCACCGCCTTGAAGCGGCTGGCCTTGAGGCCGAAGAAATGAATCAGCCGCCAGGTGTCCTCCGAGGCCACCACCATGCACTGCGGGTTGAGTTTCTGGAGATAGGCGGCGTTGGGGGCGACATCAGGATCCTGATGATTGATCAGCACGCCGTTGACCTTTTCCAGCCCGCCGATGATCGGCACCGCCGCCTTTTGCAGGCAGGCGAGCAGCTCCGGCGGACCAGGGTCAAGAATGAGGTTGGCCTGGCCTTTTTCGTGCGGATAGCAGAGGAGATAGACATTCACCTCCAGCAGGGATTCGGAACGGTTGGCCAGCCACCAGACATTGTTCCGCAGCTCAACAGGCTTCATCATCGGCAAGTCTTCCATGCTCGCGGGCGGTTGAGAGGTTTTCCGGCGTTTTCATAAAGATGTGCTGTGTTATTGTAGCGCATCCGGGAAACATTCTCAACGTGCCTCCTGAGCGGAGGCTTTTTCCGCGCCGGCGGAGCGCCTTATGTCAGCTGTTGACATTGCCCCTGCGGCTGAGTAATCTTAACTGCGGATTTTTTTCAAGCCGGAGGCGCGCCGCCCGCGCCATGCTGTTCAACTCAGAATTGCAAGGAGAGACATTATGCGCAGAAACACCATGAAAACTGCCACACTGGCCTTTGCCGCCTCGCTGCTGCTGGCGCAGGCCGCCGGAGCCAGAGAATTCGCCGACATCTACACCGACTGCGGCCTCGGCGCGCTGATCGCCCCCCGCACTCCGGCGGTCGCCGCCGTGACCAATGTCACCTTCGACCTTGGCACCACCGCCATCATCTCCAACGTCTCCTCGCCGGAGACCTGCCAAGGCGGCAAGGCGCTGGCCGCAGCCTTCATCAACGACGCATACGAGCCGCTGGAGGCTGATCTGGCTCGCGGGCAGGGCAAATATCTGGATTCACTGGCCGTGCTGGCCGGTGTGCGCGAGGAGGGCAAGACCGCCTTTGCCGACAGCCTGAGAAAAAATTTCGCCGGATCAATCGCGGCTGAGGGCTACGCTGACCGCAGCCGTTTTGAGAAAGCCGAAAATCTCTACAATTTGGTCTTCCAGCAGCCGGATAGCCGAAGCTGAGAGGGTGTTCTGCCGGGCAGACAGCAAGCCTGTCCGGCTTCCGCCTCCTGTTTTTTATGAGCAGGCAGGCGGTGTTGGAGGAAAGTTAATCTTCAAACCATGCCCGCCGCTTTGAGCAGACTGCTCTCCGGCGCGTCCGGGCTGAGTTCCTGCACGCCCGCCATTGCCCCCAGCAGACGGTCGGCCAGCACCTTGCCGAGCTGCACGCCCTCCTGATCAAAGGAGTTGATGTTCCAGCAGAAGCCTTGCAAGGCGATGCGGTTCTCGTACAAGGCGAGCAGCGCGCCCATCGCATAGGGCGTGAGCTGCTCCCCGATCAGCACCGAGCTGGGCCGGTTGCCGCTGAAGCATTTATTCGGGTTGTCATGCTCGCGGCCTTGGGCCATTGCCAGCGACTGCGCCAGCATGTTGGCCACTAATTTCTGCTGAGAAGTAGTGCCGTTAACCGTGATGTCACGCCCGTGCTGCGAACGGCGGAAGCCGATGAACTCCGCCGGGACGATCTCCGCGCCCTGATGCAGGAGCTGATAGAAGGCGTGCTGGCCGTTGGTGCCTGGCTCGCCCCAGACGATGGGGCCGGTCTTCCACGTCACCGGGCTGCCCAAGCGGCTGACCTGCTTGCCATTGCTCTCCATGTCGCACTGCTGGAGATGGGCCGGGAAGCGGAGCAGGGCTTGGCTGTAGGGCAATACGGCCACGGTGTTGCAGCCGAGGAAGTTGCGGTTCCAGATGCCAAGCAGAGCCATGAGCAGGGGCAGGTTGCTGCGGATGTCCTGCTCTTCCGCCGCCTTGTCCATTTCGTGCGCCCCGCGCAGCAGCTCGATGAAGGCATCATAGCCAAGGGCGAAACCCAGCGTCACACCGCCGACCATTGAGGTGGCTGAGTAACGCCCGCCGATGTAGTCGTGCATGTGGAAGGAGGCGAGATACTTGGCCGGATCGTCCATCGGGCTGCCCGCGCCAGTAACCGCGACCAGATGGCGGGCGGGATTCAGCCCTGCCTCAGCCAAGGCGGCGCGCGCCAGCTCCTCGTTGGTGCGGGTCTCCAGCGTGCTGCCGCTCTTGGACACCACGTTGATCAGGGTGCGGGAGAGGTCAAGACCGGCCAAGACGGCGGCGGCATCGTCCGGGTCAACATTGGCGATGAACGCAGCCTTGCGGCCCGGCAAGCGGTATTTCTCCAAGGCGAGATAGAGGGCGCGGGGGCCAAGGTCAGAACCGCCGATGCCCACTTGCAGCATCGTGGTGAAGGTCTCGCCTTGCTCGTTGCAGACTGCGCCGCTGTCCACATCCGCCAGAAAGCTCTTGAGGCGGGCCAGCTGCTCCTCAGCCTGCGCCGTCGCTTCCGGGGCAAGGGGCGCGTCGCTGAACACGTCACGGCAGGCCGTGTGCAAGACCTGCCGCTCTTCGCTGGCATGGCCAACGATCCGGTTCATCACTGCGCCGCGCCGCATCGCCTCGTATTGTTCCAGCAGCCCGGCCTCATCGGCCAGCTCCTGCAAGGCGGCCAGCACACTGTCGTTAATGCGCTGGGCAGCGTAGAGCAGGTCAAAGCCGCAGGCCGAGGCTTTGTATTCCGCAATCCGCTCCGGCGGCAGGCTGTCAGGCCGGGCCAGATTGTACGGGCTGCGAGCCAGCTCCTCTAATTTTCGCGCCGCCTTCAGGTCAGCGAAATCCTTCCACGTTGTCATTTGCTCCTCCTCCTTTATTTTCACCACGCCAGCAGGCCCACAGAATACAAATAGCCGAACGCGGCCAGCGAACCGGCGATGCCCAGCAGCACGTCATCCCAGCTCCAGAGTTTTTTGCTCCAGAGATCAAGGGCCTCTTTGAGCACATTCACCAAGATGCCGGAGCAGTACAGCGGCGGCCAGTGCACACCCAGCAAAGTGAGGCTGAAGCCCCAGAAGAAATGCGTCTGGAGATCGAAGCGGAAGACCCGCATCACCAGCTCTCCCCACTGCTGATACCGCTCCAGCAGGCTCATTGCTTGAATCCGGCCAGCTCCTTCATCTCGCGGATCACAGCCGCATAATCCGGCTGGCCGTAGACAGCCGAGCCGGCCACAAAAATGTTCGCTCCCGCCTCAGCCATGGCTTTGATGGTCTTCGGGCTGATGCCGCCATCGATCTCAATGCCCGCCGCCGGGTTGGCCTCGTCGAGCATGGCCCGCAGCTTGCGGCACTTGCCCAGCGTGGAGGGAATGAAGGACTGGCCGCCGAAACCGGGGTTTACGCTCATCAGCATGACCAAATCAACCTCTTCCAGCACGTGCTCCAAGGCAGACAAGGGCGTGGCCGGATTGAGCACCGCGCCCGCTTTCTTGCCAAGGCTGCGGATGGCGTTCAAGGTGCGGTGCAGATGCACGCAGGTTTCTGCATGAACGGTGATCCAGTCTGCGCCAGCCTCAGCGAAGTCTTGGATATATTTGTCTGGATCGGTTATCATTAAATGCACATCCAGCGGCAGCTTGGTCGCCTTCCGCGCCGCCTTGACCACCAGCGGGCCAATGGTGATCGCCGGGACAAAGTGCCCGTCCATCACGTCGATATGGATCACTTCAGCCCCGGCGGCCTCCACCGCCCTGATTTCCTCGCCAAGGCGGGAGAAGTCGGCGGAAAGGATGGAGGGGGCGATCATCATTTCTTTCATCATGTTCTCGGCAGCAGCAGGTTCAAGTTCAAAGGAGTGGCGCAGAAAATCAATTGTACCACACCTTGCTTTTTTCAGGCAAGAATTGCCTGCCCTTCGTATGCGTCAAACCGGCCCCAGCCTTCTTCCTTGCTGTCGCAACCTGTTTTTCAGGCGCACTACGTGAATTCTCCTTTTCTCCGCAACTGAACGCACAGGAACGCCATGTCGAAAATACGCATTCTTTCCGATCAGCTTGCCAGCCGCATCGGCAGTCAAGGAGCTGTTGGAAATCGCTAAAAAAAAGCAGGGGCTGAAAACAGCCCCTGCTCTGAAACAATTATGCCAGGAGTTACGCAGTTGAAACAAGAAGTTCAACTATTACAGCCAGTTGTCTTTCTCCCTACTTAGATCGCCAGTTGAATAAAATCAATGAGTTGGCGGTCGAACTGCGTAACTCCTATATGCGAAAAATGCCTTTGCTACTTCTTTCCTTTACGTCCCGGATTGCCTGGGCTGGTGCCTTGCCCGTCGTTTACTGGAGGATTGCCCGGAGGCTGCGGGTCTTGCCCGTTGCCAACGCCGTTGTTAGCGGTCTCGCCCGAACTGCCCGGATTCGCCACAAGGACATGGCCTTCCGCTGTTGTCGCATTGCCTGAGGGATCCGTGGCAATGATTGTCCAGATAATGTTGTCGCCGACACCGCCGGAATCAGCAACAGTAAGCGTGTCACCTGACACATTGACCACACAGGATTCCATCTTGCTCTGCTGCGAGCCGTCTTTTTTGACTTTATAGCAGGAATAGTCGGTTATCTGGATCGCTGCGGAGCAGTTGTCCGTTGCCGTCGCCTTGAACGATATTGGAGCGTCGGACGGAACAATTGTTGCAGGCGCATTTGCTTGGACATTGGTCGGGGCAAGAGTGTCGGCCACAGTCACCGTCGCCGCTGCGCTGGCTGAGTTGCCGTTGCAGTCGGTTACGGTGAGCGTCACCGACTGCGGGCCGACATCGGCGCAAGTGAAGCTGTTTTTGCTGATGCTGCGGGATGCTATGCAGCAGTTGTCCGCAGAGCCGCCGTCGACATCAGAGACGGCAATTGAAGCCTTTCCGCTGGCAGACAGCTGCACTGTGACATCCTTTGTCTTGACAACAGGGGCAACCTTGTCCACTGTCGTCACTTTGGCGACGCAGGAATTAGATGCGCCACTGTCATCAGTCACAGTCAAGGATAAGAAATCTTGAACACCAACATCCGAACAAGTAAAGTTCGATTTGGAAATGCTCAAGGAGATATGATCTCCTTCATCAGGGTCATATGAGCCGTTGTCGATGTCAGTCGGTGAAATTGCAGCGTTCCCGTTTGCGTCCAGAAAGACTTGGATGTCCTTGCACTTCGCTACCGGCGGCAGATTTAGGCAAACCTGCGTTTCTTTGGTTGCGACTGCCTTTGCCACCCCCGGCGTGGTGCTGCTCATGGTGAACTGATTCGAGAATTTCATCCCAGGACTGAGGGGGCCTACAGGCAGTGTCGCTGTCGCCGAACCACTTGCCTCGGCACTGAGCGAGCCGACATCCTCGTTCCAAGAAGAGCCGCCCCATGTGCCGTCAGTATGGCTTATCTTTACGCCTTGGATACTGTTTTGGCTTGGATTTCCATAATCCAGCGCATAGGTGATGTTCGTGCTGTTTGCAGGAAGGCATTCTCCTTCTGCAAGACCATCGCCTGCTTTGAGAGACGTGGCCCAGACACAGGCTTCAAGCACGGCAGCAATGACAGGTTGCGGGTTATTTAAAAACTGATTCAAGTCAAAGAGCTTTCCACCTGTGTCGTCCGCGAGTTTCTGGGTCTCTGCAAACAGGCCGGTTGGCATGATGCCAAAGAAAACACCTCCTCTGTCCGTCATGGCAGCTATGGCTTCTTGCTGTGTGCGACCGCCTTGGTTGGGTGTTTCATCAGTAATGAGGATGTTGCAGTATGGTGCTCCTGTAAAACCAAGCGACGGTGCAGGAGTGGACACGCAGAACGAGCCGTTCCACGCAGCAGCAATTGTGTCGGTTGCCGACTCATAAACTGCACGATATCCTTGCTCTGAGCCTCCGTCTGCAACCATATCTTCAACCGCATTATAGAAAACATTTTGATCGGCTGTCAGCGGTGTGTGAACATGCGGGATTTGACCTTCACTGCCGCAGTGACTCCAAGATCCGTAGCCCACCAAACCAACATGAGAATTAGAAGGCAGGGCATCATAAATTGTCTTGACATTTGTCTTGACACCATCAATTGCCGACTGCATGCTTCCAGATTCATCGATCTTGAAAACCACATCAATTTGGGCCTGTGCCGCCGTGGTGATTCCAAAAATCACCGCTCCTGTAGTTAACGACAGGACTTTTCTCATGGTACTCCTCCTTTTTTTACAACGGTTATGATTTTAATGAGATGCAGATTAAATTAATCTGCATTTCCATTTGAACAACTTGTTAAGCTGTCTATGCAACTTTCTTCACCGGCATCCATCTCGATGCCATCGAAGCGGATGGAAAAAGTAAACCGAATTATCCAATCCAAGAACTTAATCGATTACAGTTATCCCAGTAACAATGCACTTTAGATCACATTTCAAGAAATATGTCAAGATTTTTTAAATATAGTAATGATTATCATTTCTATTTCTCTTGCAATCCTTGTATACTGCCCGAATCCCCCTTTTCCCTGTCAACCAAACGCACAAAAACGCCATGTCAAAAATACGCATCCTCTCCGATCAGCTTGCCAGCCGCATCGCTGCCGGCGAGGTCGTTCAGCGGCCCGCCTCGGCGGTCAAGGAGCTGCTGGAAAACGCCCTTGATGCCGGGGCCAACCGGCTTGACATCCACATTGAGGACGACGGCACCCGCCTGATCCGGGTCGCGGACAACGGCTGCGGCATGGATCAGGACGACGTGCTGCTCTGCCTCGAACGCCACGCCACATCCAAGCTGACCGAGGACAGCCAGCTCGACACAATCACCACGCTCGGCTTCCGGGGCGAGGCCCTGCCCAGCATCGCCTCGGTCTCGCGCCTGAGCATTTTCTCCCGCACCAGCACTGCGGCGGCAGGCACGCGCGCCGAGGTGCGCTGCGGCATTCTCCACGATGTCCACGAGGCGGGCTGCGCCTGCGGCACCATTGTTGAAGTGCGCAATCTCTTCGCCAACATCCCGGCCCGGCGCAAGTTTCTCAAGAGCAAACGCACCGAGCTGGCGCATATTGAGGAGGTCATCCGCAGCCAGGCCCTTGCCTGCCCGGAAGCCGCCTTCTCCTTATATATAGACGAGCGCAAGACCCTTGATCTGCCCGCCGCCAGCTTGGAGCAACGGCTGCGGGCTGTCTGCCGCTGGCCGGACGAGGAGCTGCTGGCGGTGGAGGCGGCGGGAGAGCTGACCGTGCGCGGCTGGCTGCTGCCAAGCGGCAGCCCGGCTGGCCTGCTGCGGCTCTGCGTCAACCGGCGGCCTGTGCAGGACAGAATGCTGCGCCACGCGGCAGCGGAAGGAATGCAGGGCCTGCTGATGAAGGGCCAGCAGCCTGCTGGCGCGCTGCTGCTGGAACTTGCCCCGGAGCTGGCGGACATCAATGTCCACCCGGCCAAGCGGGAGATACGCTTCCGCAAGTCCGGCGAGACGCATCAGGCGGTGAAAAACGCGGTGGCCGAGGCGGTGCGGCTACAGCAGGAGCGACTGCGCTCGCGGCTCTTTGCTGTGCCGAAACAAGAGGATAAGAATGTAGGGGCGAAAATTTTTTCGCCCCTGCAGCAAGAAATCTGCATTGCCGAGCCGCCGCCGCCATTCCAAGAAAAATTTGTCCCGCCGCCGGAAACGCCGCCTTCGTCAGCCGCCGCCAGCCGTCCACCCATGCTGCTTGAACCGGAGCGCGGCGGCCTACGTCTGATCGGCCAGTTAGCCAAGCTCTACCTGCTCTGCGAATTGGACGGCCAGTTAGTGGTGATTGACCAGCACGCTGCCCATGAGCGGATCATCTATCAGCAGCTGCGGGACAATTATCAGCAGCGGCGGCCCGCCAGCCAGGCACTGCTCTTCCCGGTCACGGCGGAGCTGAAGGCGGAGCAGGCAGATTTGCTGGAAAAGGAGCGCGAGGCGGTGGCTGCGCTGGGTGTGGAAGCGGAGTTCTTCGGCGGCAGCACGTGGCTGATCAAAACTCTGCCTGCTGTGGCTGCGCATCTGCCGCCGCAGGAGGTTTTAGCGGATATTCTCGACGGCTTGGCCGCCGCTGTGCCGGAATATATGGACAAGCTGCTGGCTTCCTTGGCCTGCAAGGCAGCGGTCAAGGCGGGCAAACGTCTTCAGGCGGAAGAAATGCTGAAGCTGCTGGAGCAGATGGGCGGCTGCGCGGCCTTCTCGCACTGCCCGCATGGCAGGCCGGTGCTGAAGATGTTTTCGCCGCAGGAAATGGAAAAATGGTTCAAAAGAGCATAACTTTATGATGTTGCTGCAAATATATTTTTTTATACTTGCAGCAGCAAATATTTAACCGCATCCTTTTTAGCAAGTAAAGAAAAATCGAAATTTTTTTGACAAGGCCAGAATTTTCATTTATCCTAAAAGTAGGATTGATTATCAATATCAATTAAAATCTGCATGACAGATTCAGCGTCACGCTGAAGGAGACGATCATGAAGAAATATATTATTCTGCTTGGAATTATACTGCTTGCAGGCAGCGTTGCTTACGCTGGCGATGCAAAAAAAGACTGCTTGTCAGGCGAAGGGAAAACTGTGGATGATGCTTTCAAGGCGGGTGTGACCCTTGCCAAAGGTGCTGGTTTGCAGCTGGGAGGAGAGAAAGGCAAGGCTCGTCTTCATATCTTGCCAAAGAATGGGCATGGTGTCTATGTGGTGAAAGTCTGCCATTCCTCTCTTGACTCTGGAAAAGCCAGAAAATAAAACTTGGTCGGCGTAACAGCCGATCTCCATACGGCCCATCCCGTCTCCCTCTGTTGAGGCAGACGGGCTTTTTTATGCGCAATTTTTGCTTCGCATAAAACAGAAAAGGCTAATTTTATAATGTATCTATCTAATTTTATAGTTAATACTATTTTCTGTACTTTATGTGACATAATTAAACTGCATTTGTTTCAGCAAGTAAAGCGAAATTTGCAAAAATTTGACAAGGCCCTATTTTTTTCGTATCCTTTAATTAGGAATGATTATCAATAACGAAAAAGAAGGGACTGGCCCTTCAGAGAAGATGCTGAGGCGTATTTTCAATCATCGAGGGAGGATACGATCATGAAGAAACTGCTTGCCGCCGCTTGTGCAGCCGCTATGCTGCTTATTTCTGGAGCTTCAGCTTTTGCTGGAAAATGCGTCAGAGTGCATGGAGACACACCGGCTGAAGCCTTGGAGGCGGGCATGAAAGCCGCCAGCGAATGGGACAGCGAGGGTGTGCTGGATGCCAGCACGCAAGTCCGCATTTTGCCGGAGAAAGAGAATGGGAAGTATGTGGCTGAGGTCTACACGCTGCCGCGCAAAAGCCCTTGCGAACTGCACCCTGAATATAAAGTTGCGGACGTAGTTGAGCCGTAATCTCGGCTTCCGTCGTCCGGCGGCCCGGCGGCCCGTCATGCCTTTGCGTAGACGGGCTTTTTTTCATGCCGCCTGCGGCTCCAGTGCCTCGGCCAACCGCAGAGCCGCCGTAGTTTTCGCCACGTCATGCACTCGGAGCATATTCGCTCCCTGTCGGGCGCAAAAGGAAGAGACTAACGCCGTGGCCCAGTCCCGCTCTTCTGTCGGCAGGCCAAGCAGCTTGCCGAGGAAGGACTTGCGCGAATGGCCGATCAGCACTGGAAAGCCAAGCGATTTGAACGCGCTGATGTTGCGCAGAATCGCCAGATTGTGCTCCAGCGTCTTGCCGAAGCCGATGCCCGGATCAAGAATGATCCGCTCGCGGCGGATGCCCTGCGCTGCCATCCACGCTGTCCGCTCCTGAAAAAACGCGCAAATTTCAGCAACCACATCAGCATATTGCGGATCAAGCTGCATGTCGCCGGGCCGACCCTGCATGTGCATGATGATCAACGGGCCGTCAAAGCTGCGGGCCGCGTCAATCATCGCCGGGTCGTGACGGAGGGCGGAACTGTCGTTGAGCATCGTCGCTCCGGCGGCCAGCGCGGCGCGGGCCACAGCGGCCTTGGTGGTGTCGATGGAAATCGGAATTTCCGCCGCAAGCGAGCGCACCGCCTCAATCGCCGGGATGACCCGCCGCAGCTCCTCCTCCTCTGCAACCGGCTGGGCAAAAGGCCGGGTGGACTCACCGCCGATATCAATGATGTCCGCACCATCGGCCAGCAGCCGCTCCGCCTGCCGGAGAATGCTTTGCGCATTAAAAAAGCTGCCGCCGTCGGAAAAGGAATCCGGCGTGACGTTGAGGATGCCCATGAGCTGGGGGTTCTTCATCTTGCCTGCCTCCTCCCCAAAAAAAAGGCGCAGGAAAATCCTGCGCCTCATGCTGTGTTGCTGAAGAACTCAGGCCGCAGCTGGCTCAGGCTCAGGCCGCAGCTTGCCGATGATCCGGTCGATGTCCTCCAGCGTGATCGTCTCCTTCTCCAGCAGCTCGCCAGCCACCGCTTCAAGGATGTCCTTGTTGTCACTCAGCAGCTGCTCTGTGTCCGCAGCGGCGGCAAGGATCATCTCCTTCACCACCGCGTCGATGCGGCGGGCTGTGTCTTCGCTGTAGTCGCGGTGCTGGGCGATTTCGCGGCCAAGGAATATCTGCTCCTCCTTTTTGCCGTAAGCCAGCGGCCCTAGCTCCTCGCTCATGCCCCACTCGCAGACCATCTTGCGGGCCAAGTCGCTGGCGCGCTCAATGTCGTTGCCGGAACCGGTGGTGATCTCGCTGAAGATGATCTTCTCGGCAGTCCAGCCGCCGTAGAGGATGCGCAGAGTGTTGAGCAGGAACTGCTTGGAATGCGTGTATTTCTCATCCGTGGGCAGCTGCATGGTCAGGCCCAGCGCCCGGCCGCGCGGGATGATCGTCACCTTGTGAATGGGATCAGTGCCGGGCAGCAGGCGGGCGACAATGGCGTGGCCTGCCTCGTGGTACGCGGTGATTTTCTTCTCGCGGTCGGAGATGATCATGGATTTGCGCTCCGCGCCCATCATCACCTTGTCCTTGGCCTTTTCCAGCAGCTCAACGGTGATTTCCTCCGCGCCCTGCCGGGCCGCCATCAGGGCCGCCTCGTTGACCAAGTTCTCCAGATCCGCGCCGGAGAAGCCGGGCGTGCCGCGCGCGATCACCTCCATGTTCACCGAGGCGGCCATTTTGGTCTTTTTGGCGTAGATGTCCAAGATCATCTGACGGCCTTTGATGTCCGGGATCGGCACCACCACCTGGCGGTCGAAGCGGCCAGGCCGGAGCAGGGCCGGATCGAGCACGTCAGGCCGGTTGGTGGCGGCGATGATGATCACGCCGTCATTGGCGTTGAAGCCGTCCATCTCCACCAGCAGCTGGTTGAGGGTCTGCTCGCGCTCGTCATGACCGCCGCCCAGACCCGCGCCGCGATGGCGGCCCACCGCGTCGATCTCGTCGATGAAGATGATGCAGGGCGCGTTCTTCATGCCCTGCGTGAACAAATCACGCACCCGCGACGCGCCCACGCCGACAAACATCTCGACGAAATCCGAGCCGGAGATGGAGAAGAACGGCACCCCGGCTTCACCGGCGATGGCTCTGGCCAAGAGCGTCTTGCCGGTGCCTGGAGGGCCGGCCAAAAGCACGCCCTTGGGAATGCGCCCGCCGAGCTTGGTGAATCTCTCCGGGTCTTTAAGAAAATCAATGATCTCCTCCAGCTCGGCTTTGGCCTCGTCTATGCCGGCCACGTCCTTGAAGGTGATTTTAGACTCGCCCTCCTCCTGCATCTTCGCCCGCGTTCTGCCGAAACTGAGCGGGCCGCCTTTGCCGCCCATCTGCATCTGGCGCATGAAGAAGACCCATACGCCGATCAGCAGCAGCATCGGGAACCAGGAGATGAAGATCGAGAGCCAGAGCGACTCCCGGTCCGGCTCCTTCACGGTGATGTCCACGCCGGATTTGCGCAGCAGGGGCATCAGCTCCGAGTCGCGGGGTGTCATGGTGACAAAGGGGCGGCCATCCACAGTGGTGCCGACTAATTTGTCGCCCTTGACCATGACCCGGTTGATCGCCCCACTTTCGACGTTGAGCAGGAACTGGCTGTAGCCCATGTCAACGCTGCTGCCGATGCTTTGCCTATCCGGCTCGGTGCCGAGCAGCTTGACCAGAACGACCGCCGTCAGGCCGATCACCAGCCACATGCTCAGATTTTTATAGAAGTTGTTCATTCAGCTGCGAAGGGAATTAGGTTGAGGCTTGCTTTCCGCCTTCAGGGCAAGGTATGACCTCGCAGGCCCTCAGTCAAGGGCAGCGGCGAATTCCTGCACTGTTTTCACCCCGATTTCCTTTTCAGCCAGAGCAGCGATGGCCTGGGCCATCGACACCGCGCCGCTGACTGTGGTGGTGTAGGGGATGTGATAATTCAAGGCCGCCCGGCGGATGAAATAGGAATCTTCCGTGGTTCTGCTGCCGGACGAGGTGTTGACTATCCACTGTACTTGACCGTCCTTCAGTTTGTCAAGAATATGGGGCCGTCCTTGGGAAATCTTGTTGACCCGCTCGCAGCCCACGCCGTGCTCGGCCAGTTTGTCCGCCGTGCCTTGGGTGGCGAGAATGCTGAAGCCCATCCTGACCAGCTCCTTGGCCACCGGCACCATGCCGTCCTTGTCGGAATGGCGGACGCTGATGAAGACGCAGCCGTTTTTCGGCACCTTCTGGCCAGCGGCCTGCTGCGACTTGGCTAAAGCGAGGCCGAGGTTGTCGTCTATGCCCATGACCTCGCCGGTGGATTTCATCTCCGGGCCGAGCAAGGTATCCACGTTCTCAAAGCGGTCAAAGGGGAAGACCGCCTCCTTCACCGCCCAGTGTTTAATGGTAACTTCTTTGGTGAAGCCAAGCTGCTCCAGCGTCAGGCCGAGCATGACTTTGGCCGCGATCCGGGCCAGCGGCACGCCAGTGGCTTTGGAGACGAACGGCACGGTGCGCGAGGCACGGGGATTAACCTCCAGCACATACAGCGTCTCGTCCTTGACCGCGTACTGCACGTTCATCAGGCCGACCACGCCCAGCTCGGCGGACATGGCCTTGGTCGCCCGGCTGATTTCGGCGATCATCTCGACAGAAAGCGTGTGCGGCGGCAAGACGCAGGCCGAATCGCCGGAATGAATACCCGCCTCCTCGATATGCTCCATGATCCCGCCGAGCACGGTCATCTTGCCGTCTGATACCGCGTCCACATCCACCTCAATCGCGTCTTTCAGGAAGCGGTCGAGCAGCACCGGATGCTCGCTGCCCGCGACCGAAGGCAGGGCCATGAACTCGCGGATGCCCTGCTCGTTGTAGACGATGCGCATGTCGCGCCCGCCAAGCACGTAGGAAGGCCGCATGACCACCGGGAAGCCGATCTGCTCCACCGCTTTCAGGGCCTCAGCCAGATTGTGGGCGATGGCGTTCTCTGGCTGCTTGAGGCCGAGCTTTTGCAGCATCTGCTGGAAGCGTTCGCGGTCTTCGGCCCGGTCGATGGCATCAGGCGAGGTGCCGACTATCGGCACTCCGGCGCGGGCCAGCGGCACAGCCAAGTTGAGCGGGGTCTGGCCGCCGAACTGGACAATCACGCCGTCCGGCTTCTCTCGCTCGATGATGCTGAGAACGTCCTCCTTGGTCAGCGGCTCGAAGTAGAGGCGGTCGGAGGTATCGTAGTCCGTGGAGACTGTCTCCGGGTTGGAGTTGACCATGATGGATTCCACGCCGATTTCCTCCAAGGCAAAGGCGGCGTGAACGCAGCAGTAGTCGAACTCAATACCCTGGCCGATGCGGTTGGGGCCGCCGCCAAGGATCATGATTTTTTTGCGGTCGGACGGCTCGGACTCGTTCTCCTGGTCATAGCAGGAGTAGTAGTACGGGGTGTAGGATTCAAACTCAGCGGCGCAGGTGTCCACCAGTTTATAAACCGGCTGAATGCCGAGCTTCTTGCGCAGCTGGCGGATGTCCTCCTCAGCAGTGCCGGTCAGATGAGCAAGCTGCGCGTCAGAGAAGCCCAGCTGTTTGACCTCAAAGAGGAAATCGGCATCAAGCAGCCCGGCCAGCCCCTTTTCCTTGATCGTCTGTCCGGCCTCGACGATCTGGCGCATGTTGACCAAGAACCACGGGTCAATCTTCGTCAGTTCGGCGATGCGCTCGATGCTCATGCCCCGGCGCAGGGCCTCGAACAGATGCGGGACGCGCTTGGAGTTCGGCTTGCGCAGGCCGTGCTCAAGGTCGTCCTTGTCCAAATGCCGCAAGTCCATCTTGCCGCTGAAGCCGAAGCCTGTCCAGCCGATCTCCAGCGAGCGCAGCCCTTTCTGGAAAGCCTCCTTGAAGGTGCGGCCCATAGCCATCGTTTCCCCGACCGACTTCATCGCTGTGGTCAGGCAATCATCCGCTTCCGGGAACTTCTCGAAGGTCCAGCGGGGGATCTTTACGACGCAGTAGTCGAGCGTCGGCTCGAAAGCGGCGCAGGTCTCCTTGGTGATGTCGTTTTGCAGCTCGTCCAGCGTGTAGCCCACAGCGAGTTTAGCAGCAATGCGGGCAATGGGAAAGCCGGTCGCCTTGGAAGCCAGAGCAGACGAGCGCGAGACACGCGGATTCATTTCAATCACCATCAGTTCGCCGTCCGCAGGATTGACCGCAAACTGGACGTTCGAGCCGCCGGTCTCCACGCCAATCTCGCGGATGATGGCGATGGCCGCGTCGCGCATGTTCTGGTACTCGACATCGGTCAAAGTCTGCTGCGGGGCCACGGTGATTGAGTCGCCGGTGTGCACGCCCATTGCGTCAATATTCTCAATCGAGCAGATAATGACCACGTTGTCCTTGCGGTCGCGCATCACCTCCAGCTCGTACTCTTTCCAGCCGAGCAAGCTGCGCTCCAGCATGATCTCGGTGGTCATGGACAGGTCAAGCCCGGCGGTGCACATCTGATGCAGCTCCTCGCGGTTGTAGGCCACGCCGCCGCCTGTGCCGCCAAGGGTGAAGCTGGGCCGAACAATGACCGGAAAGCCGATCTCCTCGCCTGCGGCCATCGCTTCTTCGATGGTGTGGACGATGAAGGATTTCGGCACATTGAGGCCAATCTTGCGCATCGCGTCGCGGAACTCCTCGCGGCCCTCGGCCTTGCGGATGACCTTCGCGTCCGCAGCCAGCATCTCCACGCCGTATTTCTCCAACACGCCGCTTTCCGCCACCTTGATCGCGGTGTTGAGGGCCGTTTGGCCGCCGAGCGTCGGCAGGAGCGCGTCTGGCCGCTCGCGCTCGATCACTTTGGTCAGATATTCCGGGGTGATCGGCTCGATGTAGGTGCGGTCGGCCAGACCGGGATCAGTCATGATCGTGGCCGGGTTGGAGTTGATCAGCACCACCTCGTAGCCCTCTTCTTTCAGGGCTTTGACCGCCTGCGCGCCGGAATAGTCGAACTCGCAGGCCTGGCTGATGATAATCGGGCCGGAGCCGATGATGAGAATCTTATGTATGTCTGTGCGTTTGGGCATGGCGAACTGTACGAAAATATTTAAGCTGACAGGCAGCGGTCCTTCTGAAAGGGAGAATGTTCTTCTGCTGGCTGCGAACGGCGCATTCCGGGCAAGAAACGGCTTGCTTCCGGCTGCGAATGGCCCGTTTGACACTGGAAATGCCTCATTGCCAACAAGGAATGGCACATTTCCACGTGCGAATGAGGCATTCCTTCTTGGCAACGCCTCATTCCTTGCTGCGAATACCGCATTGCCAGCAGCGAACGGCTCGTTGCCAAGCGGGAATGGCCTGTTTCCAGCTGGCAACGAGCCGTTGCCAGCGTCAAATGCGGCATTTCCAGCCGGGAACGCCTCATCGCCGCTGTTATCTGCGCCCTTCCATCAGGCCGATGAAGCGGTCGAAGAGGTAAACGGCATCGTGCGGGCCGGGCGCGTGTTCCGGGTGATACTGGACGGAAAAGGCGGGGTATTCTTTGTGCCGCATCCCCTCAAGGCTGCCGTCGTTGAGGTTGATGTGCGTGACTTCGACGCTGGCGGGCAGGCTTTGCGGATCAACGCAGAAGCCGTGATTCTGCGAGGTGATCTCCACCTTACCGGTCTGCAAATCCTTCACCGGCTGGTTGCCGCCGCGATGACCGAATTTCAACTTGAAGGTGCTGCCGCCATAGGCAAGGCCGAGCATTTGGTGGCCAAGGCAAATGCCGAAGATCGGCTTCTTGCCGAGCAGGGCGCGGATGTTCTCGACCACGCCAGCCACGCCAGCCGGGTCGCCGGGGCCGTTGGAGAGGAACACGCCGTCCGGGTTCAGAGCCAGCACGTCGGCAGCCGATGTCTTCGCAGGCACGACCAAGACGCTGCATCCCTTCTCAGTCAGAATGCGGAGCTGGTTGTACTTAATGCCGAAGTCATAGGCCACAACCTTGAACCTGCCGCCCGCTGGGAAGGTGCTGCCCGCGACCGGACCGTTTGTGCTCCACGCATAGGGTTTGGCCGCTGTCACGCCTGCCACCATGTCTTGGCCGACCAAGCCCGCCCAGTTTCTCGCTTTCTCCACCAGCGAAGCCTCGTTGAGGTCTTCGGTGGAGATGACCGCCTTCATCGCCCCGCGCTTGCGGATGATCCGGGTCAGCATCCGGGTGTCGAAACCCTCGATGCCGAGTACGCCGAACTTGCAGAGGAAGTCGGCCAAGGTGCCGCTGGCGCGGTAGTTGCTCGGCACGGCTTGGTATTCGCGCATCAGGAAGGCGCGGGGATGCGCGGCGGCGGATTCCATGTCCTCCGGGTTGATGCCATAGTTGCCGATCAGCGGGTAGGTCATCGTCACCATCTGGCCGGTGTAGGAGGGGTCGGTCAGGATTTCCTGATAGCCGCTCATGCTGGTGTTGAACACGATTTCCCCGGCTGCCTCGCCTGCCCCGGTGAAGGAGCGTGCGGGCAGCACAGTGCCGTCTTCAAGCGCGATTAGTGCTTTCATATTGAATTGGATTTTTCTCTGTTGTGCGGCCCGTATGGAGCAGAGCGGAATACGGGAGTTTCAGTTGTTCTCGCTGGCTGCTGGAATGACTCCCGCGAAACGTTTGACAAATTCCTTTGCGGACAAGGGGCTGCTGTTGCCAAATTCTACAGGCAGAATGATAACCTCAATTTTTTCATACGCATCGAACTCAGGCGGCAGTTTAATGAGAATTTGCTGATTTTGAGTTGTGTGGATTTGGCGCAGGGCTAACATGACAATCCGACGGTGATTTTTATGCTGGGGAATCTTCATCAAGAGATGATGCCGCCATACTGAACGTCCAATTCAGCACATCAAACACCTCCTGCAAGTCAACCGTGGCGGAAAATTTTCTCGGCTCCCGGATGAACACCCGGTTTTCCAGTTTGCCAAACTCCCACGTATTGCCTGTGGTGACAACACTAAGACACATTTTGCTGCCTTGCAGAGAGGCAGCCACCATTTCTGCCAATGCTTGCGTCCAGCCTTCCTCAAAATTGTCCTTTTTGGCTTCGACAATGCAGAGCGGTGGCACTCCCATGTCGCCGTATTTCGTTCGCGGCGCAATCAAATAATCTGGCTCACCAACTAAACCCTTTTCCTTGTCCACGTTATAGGGAACATGCGACCATATCTTCAGCCGGTCATAGTTATTTGCCACCAACTCTAAAATTGGACTGATGATTCTTTCGCAGATGGTGGTTTCGTTGATGAAGTTCAGGTCATCAGCCAGCTTGTTTTTGATTCTTTTGAAATCAGAGTCAGGAACTTCGACCTTTAATTTGCCTGCAAAAGGTTGGCTGCCGCCAACGGCGATGTCAAATATCCTCGCCACCTCAGAAACCGACCTGAACGTGCCGTATGGCATAATTTTTCTCTGTTCCTTGATTCAGTGAATCTTTGCCGGAGCGAGCATTCCGCTCAAAATGGAGAATATCTCGCTGACATCTTCAGGGAAACGGAAGGTGTGAACATCTTTCAGCAGCCGCTTTTCTTCCCGCTCCAGCACTGCAAAACGCCAGACCTCGCCAATCGTGACCGCGCCGTAGATATTTTGCATCGCTGACGGCTCTTCGTACATGTCCATCGCGATCATCTCAGCGGCCAATTGATTGAATCCGCGTTCAAGGTCGCCTTTCTTCGCTTCAATGACAATCAAGTTTTGCGGCGAGCGAAAAAGGTAATCTATCGTCCCGCCCAGCTTGTCATTCACCTCAACCGGATATTCTATATTCAGCTTGGCGTTGATATTTTGAATGACCGAATGCAGCACCGGCGCAATCATCACTTCGCGCTTCGCTGTTTCAGAAGAGAGCGAAATCTTTGGCAGGAGCGCATAATACGTGGAACTGATGCGTTCAGCAGTTTCCTGACTGACAGTCTGCAAGCGGGGAAGAGCGACGGCTTGCGTGAAAAAGGCGTATCCCAAGGCGACAACAATTTCCTCCGTCGGATTGCCCATTTCAAAATAATCGCTGAAGGTGTATTTTTTCCCTTCTTTGAAGATGCTTCTCATACGCGACCTTTTGCTTGCAATTCCCGCATCACCAATTCTGCCTGCCGCTGTGCCGAACCCTGCTGGGCCACTGCCAGCCGTTCCGCCGCCTGACAGGTCTGCTCATACAGCCGCTCATCGCGCAGCAGCGCGGAAAGGCAGTCGGCCAGCTCTTCGGCATCACGCGCCTGAAAACCTGCGCCAGCGGCCAGCACCATTTCCGCCGCATCGGCAAAATCCTGCATGAACGGCCCAAAGCAGACCGGCCTGCGCCAACGCACCGGCTCCATGATGTTGTGGCCGCCCTTGTTGACCAAGCTGCCGCCGCAGAAGCTGACATCCGCCGCCGCGTAGAGATCGGCCAGCTCGCCGAGCGAATCGACCAGCACGATGTCCGCTGTCCGCCCTTCCGCCGCGCAGCGGGAGAACAGCTCGTATTCCAGCCCGGCCTCATTGAGCAGCCGCCTGATTTCATCCAGTCGCTTCAGGTGGCGGGGCGCGATGATCCAGAGCAAGCCCTCCGCCGTTTCCTCACGCAGACGGCGGTACACCGGCAAGAGCAGCTCCTCCTCGCCCGTGCGGGTGGAGCCGCAGATGAAGACCTTTTTTCCGTCCGCCTTGAGCAGCAGCCGGTATTTGTCCCGCATCATTCCGGTATCGGCGGCAGGCAGGTCGTATTTTAAATTGCCGCAGACCTGCACCTGCTCCGCGCCCAGTTCGCGGAACCGCGTGCCGTCCTGCTCGCCGATCACGCCGACAGCCTTGAAGTTCTTGAGCAGATCAGCCATGAAGCCGGGCAGCCGCCGGTATCTGCGGAAAGAGCGTTCCGAGAGCCTGCCGTTGAGCAGAAGCAGCGGAATCCCGGCCCGGCTGGTCTCGCGCAGCATAGTAGGCCACAGCTCGGTTTCCAAGCAGACATAGGCATCGGGCCGCACCGTGCGCAGGGCGCGGCGCACCGCCTGGAGCGTGTCTAACGGAGCCAGTCCGCAGCGGACATCCGGCGGCAGACGCAGGCGGACGGCTTCCCGGCCCTGCCGGGTCATGGTGGTCAGAAAAAACTGGCAGTTCAAAAGATTGGTGCGCAGGGCGGCGGTCAGGGCGCGGGCGGCCTGCACTTCGCCCACCGAGGCGGCGTGTATCCAGATCAAGGGGCCGCTGCGCTGGAAAGTGTCTTGATATCTGCCCAGACGCTGGGCTATTTCCCAGCCGGGCGCGGTGATGTTCAAAACAGGCAGGACAGCCGGAAGCAGGGCGTGAACAGCCGTGCTCAGTGTGCGGTAGAGAGTGTGCAGCATGAATATCCCGGCCTGCGCCGGTCCCGGCTGTCTTTTTTCTTCCCTTCGCAAAACAGGCTATTTAAACAGGATTGGCCCGGAACGTCAAGAGGGAAGCGGCGGCGGGCGGAAAAAACAGCGGCGGTTTTATTTGACAGCCGCTGCCGCAGAATCAGCGGATTATTCGGACTAATCGCCTGTGCGCTTTGCTTTCAGCCAATATTTTCTTGTCCTGCGGCAGGCGGTCTGCTATACCAAGGAGCGCAGAACTTTCCCGCTGCCGCCGCGCAGACCGCAGCGGCCCCTGAACCATGCCATGTTTTCCTGATGCTGAGGAGGAGCCGAGGCCGTGTCCGAAAATATCGCCCTGTCGCCTGAATCCTACGGGCAGCGCCTGATCGCCCAGAAAAAGAAGCTCCTGCCCGCGCTGACAGCGGCCATTGAAAGCCGCGACGACAGCAGGCGGGAAAAGCTGCAAATGGCTGTGACCGCCATCACCGAGGCCCTGACCTTTTTCAAGCAGAGCTACCGCAACGAGATGGCCTGCCGCAAGGCCGCGCTGGCCGGGCTGGGCAAATTGCAGAACATGCTCGGCAAAGATGACTACGATCTCGCCTGCGTGAGCGTGCGGGCCAACGCCAGCACCGCCGAGGCCGAGCAGGTCTTGGACAAGCTGGTGGGCAAGGGCGGCAAGGTCGCGGCCTTTGCCGCCTTTCACAGCGGCAGGCTGGCCGAATGCCGGATGGATTTCAGCCGCGCCGCTGTCCGCTTCGACAAGGCCGTCGAATTAGACAAGAGCAATATTCACTACCTGAAGGCCGCTGGTCTGCTCGCCCGCAAGATGTACCAGCACAAGAAGGCACTGGCCTGCTTCTCCATGATAGAGAAGCTGCTGGTGCAGAAAGGCGAGGACTCGGCGGAGCTGGCCCTTGCCCGGCGGGAGATCTGCTGCACCGCGCTGCTTTCCGGCCAGTCCGGCCCGGCCATGGACTACTGCAAGAAGGCGATGAACGGCATCGCCAAGCATCTGGGCAAAAGCCACCCGGAGCTGGGCATCTGCTGGTTCCTGCTCGGTCAGCTGCAAGAAAGCCAAGGCGAGTACGAGAAGGCCGACGCGCCGTACAAGCAGGCGCTGGCGATCATGGAGAAGACCGACAACGACATGGTGCTGGCCGGCATCCTCGACAAGCTGGCCCGCCTGCACATGGAGCTGGAGGCCGAGTTCGAGGCCGTGCCCCTGCTGGAGCGGCTGCTGAAGATCAAGACCAAGTCGCCGCAGCCCGATCTGGCCGGGCTGATCATCATCTACACCCAGCTGGCCGAGGCCAGCCGCATCTGCGGCAACTACGACCGCTCCGAGGAGTTCTACAAGCAGTCTTTAGCCGTGACCCAGAAGCTGCGCGGCAAGGATCATCCGGCAGTCGGCAGCATCTATCAGGAGCTGGCCAAGCTCTGCGACCGGCAGCGGAAAAAGGACGAGGCGAAGCAGTACAACGAGATGGCCGCCGCGCTCTTCCAGCGCGTCCTGGAGGCGCAGGAGGCGGCTGCGGCTGCGGCAGGAGGGCAGAGCGAGGACCGGCTGACGCTGTGACGCGCCCTGCTGCCGCGCGTCAAGGCGGCGAAGGAGCTTTGGCAGGAGGAACAGTGGCGGGACAGGCTGAAAAGCCGCAGGCGCGGACTCCGGGAGATGTGGCAGGCCACATCTGCGGGATCAGGCCTGCCTCGTCTCTGCGATGTGGCCTGCCACATCTGTTCGATCAGGCCTGCCACATCTCCGCGATGTGGCCTGCCACATCTGTCCGGTCAGGCCTGCCGCATCTCTGCGGTCACGCAGGCAGGGACGGACGAGGCAACCGCGTAACTCCCATCCATTTCCCCATCATTGCGCCATGAACCACTTTGATCAGTCCTTGGAGCTGCTGGCCTTCAACCTCAAGCTCGCCAGCCGCAGCAGCCGCACCCGCATCCTGGTCAGCTCAGGCAAGGAGGAGGACAAGCAGACCCTGCTGCCGCACATCAAAGAGCTGAAGACCATCGGCGTGGAGTTCTTCGCCACGCCCGGCACCAGCCGCTTCCTGCTGGCGCACGGTGTGGAAAACACTGAGCTGCACAAGATCGCCGACAACATCGCCCCGAACATCCTGCCCTATCTGTCGGACAGCAAAGTTGATCTGGTCATCAACATCCTCACCGGCAACAGGGACTACGACGAATCTTCCGACTCCTCCACCATCCGCGCCCTCTGCATCGAGAACGGCATTCCCATCTTCACCAGCGTCAAGCTGGCCGCCATGACCTTGGAGCGGCTGCTCAAGGACAAGAAGGGGAACATCTTCAACTACGCGATCACTGATCCGTCCGCGCCCTGGGACATGAAGAAGCACTTCCTCCAGATGGTGCTGGAGAAAGGCGGCTTCGCCTGCTATCACGCCCATTTCGACAAGTCCTACATC
The DNA here is from genome assembly GCF_048287365.2 of Candidatus Electronema sp. JC. Classification (NCBI taxonomy): domain Bacteria; kingdom Pseudomonadati; phylum Thermodesulfobacteriota; class Desulfobulbia; order Desulfobulbales; family Desulfobulbaceae; genus Candidatus Electronema; species Candidatus Electronema sp. JC. The sequence goes on from NZ_JBLWEM020000024.1 coordinate 43,307, forward strand.
ATCTCGCCCGACAACCTCAAGCTCAGTCAGGCGGACATGCAGAAGAAGTGGGAGCTGTACAGGTACATCAAGGAGAACTACTCGGAAAGCGACCTGACCGAGCGGATGAGCCGCTGCATCGAGGTGATGAAGGCCCAGGGCGTGACGCACTGCCGCACCTTTATTGACGCGGACAAGACCGTCAAGCTGCTGCCGATGCAGGTGGCTCTTGCCTTGAAGGAGAAGCACAAGCGCGAGATCAAGATTGAAATCGCTGTGCAGCCGCTGGAGGGCGTGCTGAACAAGGAGTCGCGGGACTTCTTCGAGCAGGCCTGCGCGCTGGCAGACGTGGTCGGCGGCCTGCCGTCCAAAGACCGGCCCCTGCCGGAAAAGCATCTGGACATCATCCTCTCCATCGCCAAGAACCTTGGCAAGCCGGTGGATGTGCATGTGGATCAGGAGAACAACCCGGACGAGAACGAGACCGAGCTGCTGGCGGTGAAGACCATTGAGCACGGCATGGAAGGCCGGGTGCGGGCGGTGCACGCGGTCTCGCTGGCCGCCAAAGACCCCAGCGAGCGCAAGCGGATCATGCGCCTGGCCAAGGAGGCAGGGCTGTCCTTCATCGTCTGCCCCTCAGCGGCCCTGAGCATGAAGCAGCTCCAAAAATACGCGCCGCTGCACAACTCCATCGCCCCGGTGGATGAGCTGGTCGCCAACGAGCTGCCTGTCTATCTCGGCGCGGACAACATCCATGACCTCTTCATGCCGCTGGTGGACGGCGACATGTGGACTGAATGCCGCTTCCTGATGGAAGCCTGCCGCTACTACGAGCTGGAGACCGTGGCCGCCATCGCGGCGGACAAGAGCGGGTTCGCGCTGCCGGGAGCGGCTTAATCACCTTTTTTATCACACGAGCATGAACCGCTCCACCTGGCAGAACGGCGCACTCTGCTGCGAGGACGTGCGCCTGCGGGACATCGCCATCAGAACGAAGGTTGAGGAGGACGTATGAGCACAGTCAGCCAGCATATAGACGGCAACGGCAACACCTGCTCCGGCAGCGGGAATGTGCAAAGCAACAGCTTTACCAGTCACGGTGGGCCGCAGAACATCGGCCAAGGCGACAGGGCCATAGGCCAGCAGAACAACACCTACTCCCTTAGCCTTAGCTTGCCGTCATCCGGTGAGCAAGGACAAAAAGCTACTGTTCCACGACAGCTTCCTGCCCTCGATGCTCACTTCTTCGGTCGCGATCAGGAGCTTGCCGAGTTGCTTGACAGGTTATATCCCGGCAAAGTCGTAGCCATTTGCGGGCCGGGTGGTATGGGAAAGAGTATGCTGGCTGCTCAGGCGGTGCATCGACTGGAACCAGACCGCTTCCCGGACGGCATTGTCTTCCACAGCTTCTATCATCAGCCGAAGGTGGAGACAGCCCTGCAAGCTATATGCGCGGCCTTTCAGATCGAGACGAAGGCAGACCTTCCGACTACAGTCCAACAAGCACTTTCAGGCAAGAAGGCATTGCTTATATTGGATGGTACAGAGAATGCCGATGACCTGCCAGCCATTCTTAAACTGCGCGGCACCTGCGGAGTATTGATCACCAGTAGGAAACGGAGCGATGCTCTGACCCCTCCGCTGATTTTAAGGCCGTTGGGATATGAAGCATCTGAACAGATGTTCCGGGCTTATAGCGGGATTATTAGTGATGCGGAAAGCGTGCGCCGAATCTGTATGATACTAGACGGCTGGCCGGTGGCTCTGCGGATAGCAGGTCGTTATCTGAGAATGACAGGCGAGAAGACAGCGGATTACTTGTGCTGGCTGGAGAAGGAGCCGTTCAAGGAGCTGGCGGGCGGACAGCATCAGGAAGAAAATGCGGCCTTGCAGCTGCGCCGCAGCGTGGCTCAGGTGAGCGATGATGCCCGCCTTGCGCTGGGCATGGCAGGCACGTTAGCCTTTGCGCCATTTTCTCGTGAACCGGTAGCAGCTATTCTCGATGGCTATGAAGGGCGATGCCGCACGAGTTTGAATGAGCTGCTCAATTATGGTTTGCTTGAGAGGCGAGATGAACGCTGGCAAGCAAGTCATAGTCTGATCCATGCCTATGCCCGCATTGAGTTGCCTTTGAGCAAAGAGAGTCTTGAACGATTGGCAACCTATTACATTACTTTTTGCCAATCTCAAAGCAAGTTTGGAAAGGATGGGTATGACCGCCTTGATGTAGAACGAGCGCACTGCCTGCGGCTGATGGAAAGCTGCTTGGCAAGCAGGCTGTGTAAAGAGCTGCATGATTTGGTTGATGCAATCTATATCTATTTAGACAGGCGTGGTTATTGGGAAGATAAACTGACCGCCGTAGAAATGCGTCTGACTGCCGCCCGGCATACAGATGACCGCAAGGATGAAAGCTGGTGCCTGAATAGCTTAGGAGAGACTTACTATCAGATAGGGGTGTATCAGAAGGCATTAGCATATTATGAACAAAGTTTAGCAATACGCCGCGAACTGTGTGACAGAGAGGGGGAAGGTGTAACCCTGAATAACATCGGCTCAATTTATTGGATGCAGGGCAAACTCGAACGGGCACTGCAATATTATCAGCAGAGTCTCACAATACAGCGAGAAATTGGCGACCGAGATGGGGAAGGTGCGACCTTGAATAATATTGGTCTGCTTTATATGAACCAAGGCGACTATGCGACAGCCTTGCAGCACTATGAACAGTGCCTCCCTATCAGACGGGAGGTTGGCGATAAGACCGGGGAGGGCGCAACCCTGAACAACATCGCCGCCATCTACCGTATCCAAAATGATGCTGCCAAGGCGTTGGAGTATTACGAACACGCCTTGGCGATAGCACGGGAGCTTGGTGACAAAGCAAGAGAAATGGAAATTAGCTGGAATCTTGGAGTCAGCTTCGCAGACCTCGGCGACCTTGCCAAGGCGGAGGAATATATCAGCCATGCCGTGCGGATTGCAGAGACCATCGGCCATCCTTCCTTGGAGAAATACCGCGATGGATTGGCGCAGGTGCAGGCAGCACGGCGGGCGTAGTGGCAATTCATGAATTGCCACTACGGTGGTTGGCCGCAGGCGGCGCAGGGACGTTCAGCCACACTCTGCTGTGGCCAGTTTTTTCACTCTGGTGCAGGCAGCGCGGCAAGGATAGTCCGCCCGCAACTTGCACGAGAGTGAAAGCAGCCGTTGTACTCTCGAAGTAGCCTCCGTTGCACGAGAGAAGTATCCACCGTTGTACTCTCGTGCAACGTGCTGTTGTACTCTGGTGCAACCAATCTTTGCACTCTGGCGCGGGCAGCGCGGCAGCCGCAGTCCATCGGGCAGCACACCGCGCCTGTCAATATTCTTCATCCATTGGAACGACATGAACCACTTTACCTATCAGAACGGCGAACTCTGCTGCGAGGACGTGCGCCTGCAAGACATCGCCGCGCAGGTCGGCACCCCTTTCTACCTCTACAGCTCCGCCACCCTCAAACGGCACTTCACCGCCTTTGAGGCGGGCTTCAAGGGCATGGCGCACCAGACCTGCTTTGCAGTCAAAGCCTGCTCGAACATCGCTATTCTCAACCTCTTTGCCAAGCTGGGCGGCGGTGCGGACATCGTCTCCGGCGGCGAGCTGTTCCGGGCGCTCAAGGCCGGGGTGGAGCCGCTGCGCATCATCTACTCTGGTGTAGGCAAGAGCCGCCGCGAGCTGGCTGAGGCATTGCAGGCGGACATCCTCATGTTCAATGTCGAGTCGCCGCAGGAGCTGGACCGGCTGAACGAGGTCGCGGCGGAGCTGAAGACCCGCGCCCGCATCGCCTTCCGCATCAACCCGGACGTTGACCCGAAGACGCACGCCTACATCTCCACCGGCCTAGCCAAGAACAAGTTCGGCATCCCGGTGACTGAGGCCTTGCAGGAGTATCTGCGGGCCAAGACGATGGCGCATATCGAGATTGTCGGCGTGAGCTGCCACATCGGTTCGCAGCTTACGCAGATTGAGCCGTTCATTGAGGCCCTGCGCAAGGTCAAAGCCTTCATCGCCAAGCTCAATCAGGAAGGCATTCAGATTAAATACGTGGACATGGGCGGCGGCATCGGCATTCCCTACGACGACGAGCAGCCGCCGCATCCGATTGATTACGCGGCGGCAGTGCGGGCCGAGCTGGCAGGCATGGACTGCACCCTGATTCTGGAGCCGGGCCGGGTGCTGGTCGGCAACGCGGGCATTCTGGTGACAGAAGTGCAGTACACCAAGGTCAACAGCGGCGGCGAGAAGGTGAAACGCTTCATCATCGTCGATGCGGCAATGAACGATCTTGCCCGTCCCTCGCTCTATGGTGCATACCACGAGATCCTGCCGGTGCGCGAGCCAGCAGCAAGCGGCGGGCAGCTTCAGGAGGCGGATGTGGTCGGCCCGATCTGCGAGAGCGGCGACTTCCTTGCTAAGGACAGGCCGCTACCGGACGTGCAGCCCGGCGAGCTGCTGGCCGTGATGAGCAGCGGGGCCTACGGCTTCTCGATGTCCTCGACCTACAACTCTCGGCCCAGAGTGGCGGAAGTGCTGGTCAGCGGCGGTCGCTTTGAGGTTATCCGCAAGCGGGAGTGCTACGATGACTTGGTGCGTGGAGAGGCAGTGAGCATCTTGAAATAAGAGAATAAAGCGGACAAGCCCAGCTGAATTTCGCTTTTTTCTTGACGCAACGCAGGAAAAAAAGTATATATATGGTCTCTGCTAAGGGTCGTTAACTCAGCCGGTAGAGTATCTGCCTTTTAAGCAGAGAGTCGCGCGTTCGAGTCGCGCACGACCCACCACGCAACTCAAAAGTCCCCATCGTCTAGCCAGGTCCAGGACATCGGCCTTTCACGCCGACAACACCGGTTCGAATCCGGTTGGGGACGCGAAGCAATATCAGGGAGTCAGCACGAAAGTGCTGACTCCCTTTCTGCGTTCTGCGGATAGCTTGCCTTTCCACTGCTTGCATCGTCAGCTGGATAAAATCAACAAATTGACAGCCGAACGGCGTAACTTCTGTTTTGTTGCCGCCTGCAGAAGGATGCGGAAAGCGCGTTTTGACCGACGATGAGCCGCGCCTTCTTGCTGTGCTGTTGACGGTCGTCATCTCCGCTGCGGAATTTATTCACTTTAAGCTGATGACGCTTGACAGCGCCGCCCGCATCTGTGATACTCTGTTTTTTCTCAGCCGCGCCGCCATCTCGCGCAGACTTGACTTTTTTTTCCGCAACGTTGATGCCGTTCCCGGAACAATCGCAAACACTGACTGAAGCCTTGCTCCGCCGGGCCGAAACCACACCCGGCAAAGTCTTCATCCGCTCCGGCAGAGGGCATTTTTCCTATCAGCAGACTTGGGAGCAGGCCGCCCGCCTGGCCAGCTTCCTTGCCGCTCAGGAGCTGACCGCCGATGCCAGAATTTGCCTGCTGCTGCCGCGCGCGCCGGAGCTGATTTTTTCCTTTCTCGCGGCACGGCTGGCGGGCTGCCTGCCCGCGCCGGTCAATTACTTGGACCACCCGGAGCGGGTGCGGCAGGCCGTGCTGGCCGTCGCGCCCGCAGTCATCATCGTGGATGAAAATGCGGTGAGCGGCAAAGTGACTGACAGCCTGCGGGATTGCGGCGCAGCCGTGATCAGCCTCAGTGCCGAACCGGGGGACAGCAGCTTCCTCCGCTGGGCCGACTGCCTGAGCTGCGCGCCGCTGGCCGAGCCAAAGCCGCAGCAGTTTGACAGCTTGGCCTACCTGAATTTCACCTCCGGCTCCACCGGTCAGGCCAAAGCGGCCCTCTGCACCGAGGCCAATCTGTACTGGAACACCCGCGCCGCCGCCGAAGCCTTCCAGTTGACTGCCGAGGATGTCCATCTCTGCATGTTCGCCGCTTTCGCTCATCCGCACGAGCTGTTTTGCCGCGCTCTATACACCGGCGGCTCGCTGGCCCTGCTGCCGGAGATCAGCCCTAAGGCGGTGATCCGGGTCATCCGGGAGCAGAACGTCACCTGCATGATGGGGCTGGCCGCGCTGTATAAAATGATGGCCGGGCATTGCGGCAGCACCGCGCTGCCCAGCCTGCGCATCGCTGAAAGCGGCGGCATGTTCACGCCGCCCGCCCTGCACCGGAGCTTCCTCGCCGCGTTTCAAACGCCGCTGCTGGCGGTCTGGGGCAGCACGGAGACCACCGGCATCGCCCTTGCCAACACTCTGTCCTGCCGCCGGGCTGATGGCTCGCTGGGCCGGGTTTGTCCGCACTATCAGGCGCGGGTTGCGGACGAGCTGGGGCGCGATGTGCCGCTTGGAGAAACAGGCGAGCTGCTGCTGGCCGGGCCGGGCGTGGTGTCGGGATACTGGGGCGGCGTTCCGCTCTCCGCCGAGGACGGCTGGTGCCGCAGCGGCGATCTGGTCCGGCAGGATGCGGAGGGCTTCTTTCATTTCGTGGAGCGGAAAAGCGGCTTGATCAAAGTGGCGGGCCTCAAAGTCTATCCCCTTCAGGTCGAGCAGGCATTGCTGGAGCATCCCGGCATCCGCGAGGCGGCGGTGGTCGGCATGGAGGAGAAGCGGCATGGCTGCGTGCCGAAAGCCTTTGTCGTGCCCCAGCCCGGTGTGCTGCTGGAGGAAGAGGAGCTGACGCGGCACTGCAAGGGGCGGCTGGCGGCCTACATGGTGCCGAAAGCCTTCCGCCTGCTGGAGGCCCTGCCGACCACCGGCAGCGGCAAAATTGACAAAAAAGCCTTGCTGTCTGCGGCCTGACCTGTTTGGAGCGGAGCGATGAAAGTCTTTGCGGCTGATGCGGAATGGTGTCCCCGCCCCGGCTGGCGGCTCTCGCCGGACGAGGAACGGCGGCGGCGGGCGGAATCCGCCTGCCAGATCTGGCGGCAGCCCCGTTTCTATGCGGACGAGCGGCCTGTCCCAGACGTGGCTGATCATGAGGTGCTGATCCGGGTCAAACGCTGCGGCCTCTGCGGCTCAGACACCCATCTCTATGAAACCGACGCGGAGGGCTACGTCATTTTTTCCGGCCCGGCCCGGCTGCCCTGCGTCATCGGTCATGAGTATTCCGGCATAGTCGAGCGGGTTGGCAGGCTGGTGCGGGACTTCGCGCCCGGCGATCCGGTGGCGGCGGAGAGCATCGTCTGGTGCGGCCAATGTCCGCCCTGCCGCAGCGGCGCGCCCAACCAGTGCCGCCGGGCCGAGCTGGCCGGGATCACCGTGGACGGCGCCTTGGCGGAATACGCAGTGGTCAGCTGCCAGCATATCTGGAAAATTGACGAGCTGGCCCGGCAGTATGGTGACGACCTGCTCTTTGACCTCGGCGCGCTGATCGAGCCGACAGGTTGCGCCTACAACGGCCTTTTCATCAGCGCGGGCGGCTTTCTCCCCGGCGCGACGGTGGCCGTGCATGGCGCAGGGCCAGTGGGCTTGGGTGCTGTCGCTTTGGCGGCGGCAGCGGGAGCCAGTCAGGTGCTGGTCTTTGATCTGGCCCCGGAGCGTTTGGCCATTGCCGGGCAGCTGGGGGCTTCCGCTGTGTACGACCTCAACGCCCTGCGGGCGGCGGGTGTGCGGCCCAGTGAGATCGTGCTGGAGCAGACCGGAGGCCGGGGCGCGGACGTGCAGGTCGAGGCGGCGGGCGCGGCGCAGCAGACCATCCCTGAGATGGAACTCTCGCTGGCGGTCAACGGCACCATCGTCTATCTGGGCCGGGCGGGCCATTCCGTCCAGCTGACCTTGGACCGCTTAGTCACAGGCGCAAACAAAATCGCCGGAGCGCGGGGGCATTCCGGCAGCGGCATATTCCCGAACATCATCCGGCTGCTGGCCAGCGGCAAAATCCGGCTGGAGGCGATGATCACCGCCCGGCTGCCCTTTGCGCAGACCTTGGACGGCATCCGCCGCTCTGCTGACCGCAAGGACGGCAAAATTTTGATTCAAGTGGACAACCCGGCATGAAAAAACTCTGCTCTGCTCTGCTGTCCGCCCTTTTGCTGCTGCTGGCTCTGACCGGCTGCGGCAATAAGGCGGTTTTCTCCCAGAACAGTCTGCCGGCGGCAGTTCCGGCGGCGGCCAAAGATTTGGCGGCAGACAGCGGCCAAGATCTGCGGCTGGCCGCCGGAGACAAGCTGACCGTCGAGGTCTGGGGCCATGACAATCTGACCAAGCAGGTGACGCTGGACCGCTCCGGCGCGATGCACTATCCCTTGATCGGCGCGGTGCAGGCCCAAGGCTTGACCATGGAGGAGCTGCGGGCCGTGCTGACCAAGAAGCTCTCCGCCTATTACGTCAAGCCGCAGGTGACGGTGATGCCCCTTGATCTGGCCGGGCAGATCTACTATGTGCTGGGCGATGTCACCAATCCGGGCAAGTTCACCCTCAACGCCAAAACAGCGGTGATTGAGGCTGCCGCCACCGCTGGCGGGCCGACCAAAAGCGCGGGCGAGTTCATCGTCCTGCTGCGGAAGGCGAAAGACCGGATTCAGGTGGTCAGCATCCCGCTCGGCTTCCAAAATCTGGGCGAAGAGAACGCCGCTTCCGCCGCCATGCTGGTTCAGTCCGGCGACATCCTCTTTCTGCCGCCGAGCCAGATTTCCGATGTCGAATCCTTCATGCGGAGTCTTGACAGCATCCTCAGTCCGCTGCTGGCTGTGGAGCGCGGGGTGATGTACTGGCCGGTCTTCAAGCAGGCCCTGCAAGGCACCTCCGGGGAAATTCTGGTGCAGTAGCCGCCGTGTACAAAATCGTCAACCGGAAAAAATGGCTGTCTGTCCTGCTCGCGGACAACCTCGGCAGACTGCTCTCGCTGCCGTGGACGCTGCGGCGGCGGAGCGAGGCTGTTGCGCCGGAGACAGTCAGGAGCATCCTGCTGATCCGCACCGCCTACATCGGCGATGTGATCATGACGCTGCCCATGCTTAGGCCGCTCAAGGAGCGGTTTCCCAAAAGCCGGATCACGGTGCTGACCGCACCGGGCGCGGCACCGCTGCTGCAAGGCCATCTTTATGCTGACGAGGTGGTCACCTTCGCGCCGTTCTGGTTCTACCGTGCCGCCAATTTTGCTGAATATTTTCGTTTCATCCGCGTCTTCCGGCGGCGGCAGTTTGATCTGGTGATCGAGGCCAGAGGCGACATCCGGGACATCCTGCTGCTTGTCGCGCCGCTGCGGAGCAGATATAAAGTCAGCTACGGCATCGGCGGCGGGGCCTATCTGCTGACCCATGTCGTGCCATATCCCGGCCTGCGCCACAAAGTCGAATATCATCTCGACATCTGCCGTTTTCTCGGCTGCCCGGACAAGCCGCTGGACTGGGGCCTGCGGCTGACAGAGGATGAACAGACGCAGGCGCGGCAGCTGATCGAACGTCTGAGTGTGAGCGGCGCGTTTCTCTGCGCGCATCCCGGCTCGCGGCTGCCCTTGAAGACTTGGCCGGAGGAACGCTGCGCCGCGCTCTACGACCTGCTGCTGGAACGCTTCGGCCTGCCGCTGCTGCTCTTGGGCGGCGCGGACGACCAAGCCAGAATTGAGCGGATCATGGCCATGATGCAGGGCAAGGCGGTCAGCTTGGCGGGCCGCACCAGCCTGCGGGAGATGGCGGCGGTCTTGCAGGAGGCCAGTCTCTTTGTCTGCAACGACAGCGCGCCGATGCACTTGGCCGCTGCCCTCAACACGCCGACCGTGGCCCTGTTCGGGCCGTCCAAATCACTCGAAACCCGTCCCTTCTCCGCCCGCAGCGTGGTTGTGGAGGAAAATTTTCCCTGCCGTTTCGCCTGCGATGAAAGCTCCTGCCACCGTGCCGTCAAGCAGGACTGCATGAAGGCCATCACTCCTGAAGCCGTGCTGCGGGCGGCGGAAACTTTGCTCAGCGGCGCGGGACGGCAATCCGGCTGCACTGGAACAAACTAAATGGAATTTCTCCATCTTGTCAAAATACTGCTGCGGCGACGCTGGATTTTTGCCGCCGTTTTCCTCCTCTTTTTCCTCCTCTTCGCCGCAGGGGCCTTGCTGATCACGCCGACCTATCAGGCGGCGGCCAAGCTCTTTGTCCAGTCCTCCAGTGCTCTAACCTCGTTGATGAGCGCGCTGGAGATGCCTTCGGCAGCGGTCAACGACAGCTCCGAGGACATCTTTGAGACCAAAACTGCCTTGGCCAAAATCAGACCGCTTTTAGATGAGCTGATCGCCGATCTGAAGCTGCAAGACCGCGACGGCGCGACGATCAAGGCCGAGGATTTGCTGGAGGCCGGGCTGGTCAACAAGCTGCTGCCTCAGCCTGCGGTGACAGTCAAGCAGCAGGATGACACGGCCTTCCTCAAGATCACCGCCACATCGCCGGACGCGGCCCAAGCGGCCAAAATCGCCAACACCTTGGCCGAACTCTATTTAGCCCACAATGTGCGGCGGACGCAGGCCGAGTTTGTCAAAGTCAAGGCCTTCATCAACGCCAAGCTGACGGCCTTGTATGAAAACTACAGCCGCTCGCTGGCTGATCTGACTGCCTTCAAGGTGGAGGCGAATGCCGCCGATCTGGACACCACGCTGGGCAACGCCCTGTCCCGGCTGAACGATTTGGTCAAAAGCCAAGAGGACAACGAGCAGTCCCTGACACTGCTGGAAAAGGAAATCGCCAGCACCCAAGCGCAGCTGGAGAAAATCGGCAAGTACCGCAAGGAGACCAGCGAATTTTCCAAAAACGAGGAGCTGGCCGGACTGCGGACCAAGCTGAACGACCTGCTGGTCAGCTTGTCGGCCAAAGGCGCGGTCTATCAGCCGAGCCATCCCGAATATCAGCAGATTGAGAAGGAGCTGCAAGCGGTGCGGGACTTGGTCAAACAGCAGGAGAAGATCACCCTGAACCGCGAGAACATGGGCGTTGACCCGGTTTACGACTCCCTGACCGACAAGATTGTCGGCCTGCGGATCAGCCGCGACGTGGGGCTGGCCAAGCGGGTGCTGATCCAGCGCGGCATTGCCGAGTACGAGCGGAAGGTGGCGGAGTTCCCGGAGAAATCCGCCCGGCTGGCCCAGCTGGAGCTGGCCTTGTCAGCCAGCAAGGGGGTCTATGAAACCTTTCTCAGCTACCTGCGCAAGGTGGAGGTGGCTGAGGCCGTGGCCATGTCGGACACCCGCATTGTCGAACCTGCCCAGACTCCTGAGAAAAAGAAATTTCCCAAGAAAGGTCTGATGCTGGCCGCCGGGCTGTGCCTCGGCCTGTTCTGGGGCGGGGCCGCCGCCTTCTTCGCCGAGTACATCAGCACGGCGGTGCAGTCTCCGGCAGACCTGCCGTTGGCAGAGCCGGACCGTCTGCTCGGCTGCCTGCCCCGCTCGCGTCAGGTGCGGCAGTTAGCCAATCTGCCGCCTGCTTCGCCGCTGGCCGAGGCGGTGCGAACGCTCCGGCACAGCATCAAGTTCGCCGCCGGGGACAGGCCAGCAGCAATCATCCTTGTCACCGGGTGTTCCGGGGGAGAGGGAACAAGCAGCGTCGCCGCCCATCTCGCCCTGTCTTTTGCCGCTGTCGGCAGGAAAGCCCTGCTGGTTGACCTCAACCTGCGGCGGCCCGTCCTTCATCGCTGGTTTGGCCTGAGCGGCAAGCAGGGTCTTGCTGAAGTCCTGCAAGGCAAGCTGACCGCGCCGGAGGCGATTGCTGCCGATGCCGCGCCGGGACTGGATCTGCTGCCCGCAGGCCGCAAGCAGGCAGCACCGGGCGCGCTGCTGGAAGCTCCAGCCCTGCCGGAGCTGCTCCGCTCCCTTGCCAGCAGCTACGAGGCCGTGGTGCTGGACGCGCCGCCGCTGCTGGCAGGCAGCGATGCCCTGCTGCTCGGCGAGGAGGCAGACTGGCTGCTCGGCGTGGCTGAATGCGGGTGCACCGGCAGGCAGGCGGCGGCTGAGGCGCAGCGGCGGCTCCGGCAGGCGGGCATCAGCCGGGCGGGCTGGGTGCTGAACAAATGCGGGGGCGGCTGTGGCCGGAGCTGACCGGACAGCGGTCAACATCGTCTTCACCTTTGCCGCCAGAGCGGCGGAGCTGCTGACCGGCCTGCTGCTGGTCATGCTGCTTTCCCGCGCCCTTGGCTTGGAGGATTTTGGCCGCTATTCGGTGCTGACCGCGATTGGCTTGGTGGCCCTGCCGCTGCTGAACCTCGGCTTCCCCCGGATTTTAGTGCGGGAGATTGCCGCCCGGCCTGCCAGCGCGGCAGAGCAGGTGCTGCTCGGCTGGAGCTGGAACCTGCTGACCGCGCTGCTGCTCCTCGGCGGTCTGCTCATAGCCAAGGTTGAGGAAAACGGCCTGCTGCTAGCCGTGGGCCTGACCGCAGGCTGCACCGCCATGAGTCAGACCGCAGGCGCGGTGGGCATCGCCTTGCAGCGGATGCGCTGCGAAGCCCTGACCGCGCTGACGGCCTCGGTTGTCCTGCTCGTTCTCACGGCGGCAGCGGTCTGGCAGCAGCTCGGCCTTAGCGCGGTCTTGGCTGCCCAGACCTTAGCCGCGCTGGCTGGCCTGACCGCCGCTGTCCTGCTCACCAACCGCCTCTCGCCCTATCTGCGGGAATTGCCCCGCGCTGTCTCCAGCCTGCGGCAGCCCCACGCCGCGCTGAGGGAATCTTTGCAGATCGGCCTGTTTCAGCTTCTCGTGCAGCTCCATCTCTACACCGGAGTTTTCTTCTTGCAGGCAATGGCGGGCAACGCCGAAGCAGCCCTTTTTCAGGCACCGTTCCGCATTTTCACCCGTGTGCAAATCATCCCGATGACCTTTCTGCCGGTGCTGCTGCCGATTTTCTCCCGGCTTTTCTTTGCGGGCAACAACGAGGAGCTGCGGAAGACCGCCGGAACCGCGTTCCGCAGGCTGCTCTTTGCCAGCCTGCTGCTGACTTTTTTCGCCGCCGCCTTGGCTGACCGGCTGATGCCGCTGCTCCTTGGCCCGGAATTCAAAGACTCGGCGCAGGTCTTCAGCATACTCGCCCTGTCGCTTTGCTTTTCCTTTCTCAACACCGCCTTTGACGCGCTGTTCATCGCCGCGAAAAAGGTCAGTCTGTCGGTCTGGATACAGGCGGCGGGCGTGCTGCTCTGCGCTCTGGCCAATCTGCTGCTGATTCCCCGGCTGGCCGCTGTCAGCGGCAGCTGGGCGATGGTTCTGTCCGGCGGCTGCATGTTTGCCGCCAACTGCTGGCTGTTCCGCGAACTGCTGCCGGGCCTGCTGGCCAAAACTCTGCTGGCCGCAGGCGCAGGCTGGACAGCTGGCTGGCTGGCCGCCGCGCAGGCAGAAAATTTCGGCCTGCTGCCGCCGCTGCTGCTTGGCGTTCTGGCCTGCGCAGGATGCGGTTTTCTGCTCCGGCTGGTTTCGCTGGAAGATGTCAGCAGGCTGCGGGCTTCCTTTTTCACCTTTTAACCGACTGAATCATGGACATCATCATTGCGGCAATTGCCGGCGCGCTGGGCAACCTGAGTTCAGATGCAGTGAAGGCTGCGTACAAGGGCATGAAAGACGTGCTGCTGCGCAAGTTCGGGGCGGAAAGCGACCTTGCCGATGCGGTGAAAAAGCTGGAGCAGAAGCCTGATGCGCAAGCGCGGCAGCAACTGCTGAAGGAAGAGGCGGAAGCTGCGGGCGCGGACAAGGATGAAGAGATCATGAAAGCGGCGCAAGCATTGCTGGATGCGGTTAAAGCGCAGCCGGGTGGCGGGGTGAAGATCAGCGTGACAGGCGATGGCAACATTTTTTCCGGCAGCGGCAATGTGACAGTGCTTCGTTGACCTGCGTATTCGGTAGGGGCGGTTCGCGAACCGCCCCTACGGTGGTTGTTGCCAAAGAATCTACAGAAATTATTGCTATGTCTGATGATACAACAGCCCAAACCATCGTCGGGAACAGCAACGTCTTTTCCACCGCCGGAAATATTCATATTGAACATCATCATTACCCTCCCGGAAGCGCACCGCCCTCCCCACCTCCCCCTCTCTCCGGCAAATTCGACCTCTCCCGCCTGCCGACGACCGATTCCACGCTTTTCGGCAGGGAGGACGAGCTTGCGCTGATTGATCAAGCCTGGCAGGAGGACGGCATAAACGTTCTCGTGCTCACTGCGATGGGTGGCGCGGGCAAAACATCGCTGCTGCGGAAGTGGATTGACGATAAGCGGTATCGCGGCGCGGATGCGGTGTACACTTGGTCGTTTTATTTGCAGGGATCAAGCGGTGAGGAACAGGCTTCAGCGGCGGAATTCTTTGACAACGCGCTGGCCTGGTTCGGTCATGACGGCAGCCCGATCCGCTCGGAGCATGACCGGGGCGTGAAATTGGCTGAATTGGTGCGCCGCCAGCGCACGCTGCTGCTGCTCGACGGCCTGGAGCCGCTCCAATATCCCTTGGGCGGGGCGATGAACGGCGCGCTGAAGGACAAGGGCCTCATCAGCCTGTGCGTGCAGCTTGCGGCGAACGGCAACGGCCTCCTGCTCATATCCTCCCGCCAGCCGGTGATGGAGCTGAACGGCAGGCCGCATCAGCATCAGCACGAGCTGGAGCCGCTCAACGCAGCGGCGGGCATCTCCTTGTTCCACGCCGCAGGGATCATCGGCACCGACAAGGAGCTGTGCGCTGCGGTGGAGGCGTACAACGGCCACGCCCTGTCCCTCAGCCTGTTAGCCAAGTACCTGAGCGAATACGAGAAGTGCGACATCCGGCAGCAGGACACGCTGCGCGGCCTGACTGATTTCCCGGAAGAAACCGCTGAGAGCCGCCACGCCTTCAAGGTGATGGCCGCCTATGAGCGGCAGCTCTCCGGCAGCCCGGATTTGCAGATTCTCTTCTGCATGGGCCTGTTCGACCGCCCGGTTTCTGCGGGGGCGATGTCCTGTCTGCGCAAGGAGGGTATCCTCAGTCTGCCCAGCGATGAGCGGGTGTTCCGCGCCGCCTGCGGACGGCTGCGCAAGCAAGGGCTGCTGAACACCGTCCGCCCGGACCAGCCGCAGAACCTCGACACCCACCCGCTGGTGCGCCAGTATTTCGGCAAACGGCTGGCCGAGCTGCACCCGGAGAGCTGGCGGCAGGCGCATGTCCGGCTGTACGAGCACTTCAAGGCCGCAGCCAAGGAGCTGCCCGACACTTTGGAGGAGATGGAGCCGTTGTTTGCAGCGGTGCGGCATGGCTGTGCAGCGGGGATGCACCAGCAGGCACTGGATGAGGTGTATTGGCCGAGAATACGGCGGGAAAAAGATGCTTATCTCTGCAAGAAACTCGGCGCATTTGCTGCTGACTTGGCGGTGCTGGCTCATTTCTTTGCCGTGCCGTGGCATACGCCAGCCGTAGGATTGACCGATTTCTGGCAGGCTGATGTCCTCAACTGGGCTGCATTTCGTCTGCGTGCCCTTGGGCGGCTGTCCGAGGCGGCAGAGCCGATGCAGGTAGGGCTGGAAATGCGGATTAAACAAGAGAACTGGATAGAAGCTGCCAAAGATGCCAGCAACCTCAGCGAATTACATCTGACCATCGGCGATCTTGCGCAGGCGGTTGCGGCTGGACGGCAGAGCGTGGACTTTGCTGACCAGAGCGGAGCTGCTTTTCATCGTATGAGCAAGCGTACAACGCTTGCCGATGCCTTGCATCAGGCCGGAGAACTGGCTGAGAGCCACGCCTTGTTTGCTGAGGCGGAAAAAATACTGCAAGAATGGCAGCCGAACTATGACCGGCTCTCTTCGTTACCAGGATTTCACTACTGCGACCTGCTGCTGGCTGGCGGCGCATGGCCTGAAGTGCGCGGGCGGGCGGAGAAGACAATAAAAATTGCAGAAAGGAATAACTGGCTGCTGGATATTGCCCTGAATCAACTCTCTCTTGGCCGCGCCGCTGTGCAGGAAGCAATTGCGCAGACTGGCCTGCCTGTCATCTCCGGCCTTGCACCGGACTTGGCCTGCGTTCAACCTCTCAGTGGATACGCTGAACCTATCCGCCGAGGCGATGAACGTATCAGCGGATACGATGAACGTATTAGCCGAGCCGTTGAATGGCTCAATCAGGCGGTTGATGGCCTGCGTGAAGCGGGTGTAGAGGATTATTTACTGCGTGGACTGCTTGCTCGCGCCGCGTGTTACCGCTGGGCAGCGCATTTTCCGGCTGCGGAACAGGATTTGCGGGAATGCGAGGAGATTGCGCAGCGCGGCGGTATGCAGCTGCACCTCATTGACTGCCATCTGGAGGCCGCACGGCTGGCTCTTGCCAGCGGCAGGGCCGTTCTGGGCCGCACCGCAGAGGAGCATCTGGCCGCCGCAGAGGCGGGAATCGCCAAAACCGGCTATAAACGGCGGCTGGCAGAGGCGGAGCAGGTTGCGGCGGTGGTGCGGGCGTAGGGGCGAAAGATTTTTCGCCTCTACATGGCAGCAGCGGGCGGTCGGAAATTAAACCATCCATGAACCGAACCTGATCAAGATTGGGAGAAGAACATTATGCCATTGCCTCAGCACGAACTGGCGCAGCAGATCAGCGAGAAGGAATATCTGGAAGGAGAACTCCTCAGTGACGCAAAGCACGAATTCATTGACGGCGCTGTCTATGCAATGGCAGGTGCCAGCGCTGATCACGGCAGAATAGCAGGCAACCTTTTTGCCGCCTTTCTGCGCCATCTTCAGGAGCGGAAATCTCCCTGCGAGCCTTTCCAAGCTGATATGAAAGTGAAAGCTGGCAAGAAGTTTTTCTATCCTGATGTGCTCGTCTCCTGTGAGCAGGAGGAGAATGACTATTACCGCAATGCTCCTCTGCTGATTGTCGAGGTGGTCTCGCAGTCAACCCGCAAGACGGATAACACTGTCAAGCGGCTGACCTATCAGAACCTCCCCAGCTTGAAAGAATATGTCTTGATTGAGCAGGATTTTGTTGATGTGGAGGTCTGCCGCCGGATAAACCACTGGCGGCCTGAACATTATTATCTCGGCGATGCAGTGCATTTCGCCTCTGTTGACCTGACCCTGCCTGTGGAGGACATCTACGCACGGGTCATGAATGATGACATGCTGGCTTACAGGAATGGTAATCAGCATCGCCATAAAAAAAATAATACTCGCAATACATTATGAAAGTGCTGCTTATTCAGCAGGACATGGGCAGAAGGATCATCAAGCATCCGCTCTATCCCATCGGCCTGTCGTACATCGCCGCCGCGCTCAAGGCGCATGAGGTGCGGATTTTTGATCCCAATGTCTATGACTGGCCGGACTGCCTGAACAAGCTGCGCGAGGAGGTGCGGCGTTTTCAGCCGGACATTGCGGGCATTTCCATCCGCAACATTGACACCACCCAGCGGCGCGACCTCTTTGTCCAGTTCAAGACCGTGCGGCCCACGCTGGACGCAGTCCGGGATGTGCTGCCCAATATTCCGATCATGGCGGGCGGCACCGGCTTCTCCATTTTTGCCAAAGAAATCATGGAGCGGCTGCCGGAAATCACCTACGGAGTCTATCTCGAAGGCGAGGAAACCGTGCAGGAGCTGCTCCAGCATTTAGATGCGCCGGAGCAGGTCAAGGGCCTGTATTACCGCAAAGGCGGCGAGGTGCTTTTCTCCGGCCCCCGGCCTCTGCCGGATTTCGCAGCCCTGCCCAAGCCGCGCCGTGACCCGGCAGTGATTGACATCAGCAAATATCACGGCCCGCTGCATAACATCATCGGCGTGCAGGCCAAGCGCGGCTGCGCCTTTAAGTGCTCCTATTGCAGCTATCTCTTTCTCAACGAACGTCGGCTGCGCCTGCGCAAGGCCGAGGAAGTGGTTGACGAAATTGAGGAATTAGTCAACAAGTACGGCATCAAGGGCTTCACCTTTGTGGACAGCGTCTTCAACGCCCCGGAAAACCATGCCCGTGAAATCTGCCAGGAACTGATCCGGCGCAAGGTGCAGGTGGAATGGGGCGCGTGGCTCACGCCCAAGGGTCTGAACAAGGATTTCCTTCTGCTCCTGCGCGAGGCAGGCTGCAAGCACATCGGCTTTTCCCCGGATGCGGTCTCGGACAAGGGCTTGAATGCCCTCAGCAAAGGCTTCACCATGCAGGACGTGCGGAACAGCCTGAAGCTGGCAGCGGAAGTCAAAGGC
Source organism: Candidatus Electronema sp. JC (assembly GCF_048287365.2). NCBI lineage: Bacteria > Pseudomonadati > Thermodesulfobacteriota > Desulfobulbia > Desulfobulbales > Desulfobulbaceae > Candidatus Electronema > Candidatus Electronema sp. JC. Next base: position 61,352 of record NZ_JBLWEM020000024.1, read on the forward strand.
ATGGCTGTCGGCTACAACTTCTTTTGCACCTACCCTGAGATGACCTTTGCCGACGCGATGAAAACGCTGGTCATGCTCTTCCGCATCCCCATGCTGATGCCGGGCCGGGGCGGGGTAGGCTTGGGCTGGATCCGGCTGGAGCCGCACAACGAGCTGTACGAGACCGCAATTCAAGAGGGCATCATCAGCCGCAGCACCAACATGCTGCCTGCTGACGAGCAGGAGCTGGCCGGGCTGTTCTATCTTCCCAAGAGCCAGCAGCATATCACCCTGCTCTTTGACGCAGTGCTTTTCACGGTGGACAAGGTGCTGAAGCCCTCGGTGAAATTCGTTTTTCATCTCGCAGGCAGGCTGCTGGGCCGGAGATCGTTCTATGATTCCTGAGCCGCTCAGGAACGCGCTGGCCGACAGCCTGCTTTGGCTCTTCTGGGTGCCGTTCCGCAAGACGCTGCATTTGCTGCCCAAAAACGCGGCCTACGCTGTCGCCGACGGGCTGGCTTGGGCGGCTTCGATCCTGCTGAAAAGACTGCGGCGCGACATTGCCGCTGAACTGGCCGAGCTGCTGCCTGACCGCTCCGCCGCTGAACGCGATGCGATTGCGGCGGAAAGCATCCGTTTGGACATCCTGCGGCGGATTGAAGAGACCTTCATGGGCACCTTCACAGCGGAAACAGCGGCGGCTGCGGTCTCCATTGAAGGCGAGGAATTTCTCCAGCAGGCGGCGCAAGGCGGCAAGGGGACGATCATCCTGCTCTCGCATTTCGGATCCTTTCTGATGATCCTGCCCGCGCTGGCCTTCCGGGGCTATGCGGTCAATCAGCTCGCCGGGCCGCCGGAGCTGAAACACCACCGCCGGATCAACCAGCTGGTCTTCCGCATCCGGGAGCAGGACTACGCCCGCCTGCCGGTCCGCTTCCTCCGGGCCGATCTGCACATCAAAACTATGCTGCAAGCCCTGAAAAACAACGAGCTGACTGCCATGGCCGTGGACGGCAGAATCAGCAGCAGCTGGGTGCCGGTTCAGTTCTTCGGCAGAACCGCTTGGTTCGCGCCCGGCCCGGTGAAAATCGCCCAGAAAACCGGGGCCGCCATAGTGCCGACTTTTATCATCCGTGAGCGGCGCAACCATCACCGGCTGATTCTCTCCGAGCCGGTGCAGCTGGAGCAGGCGGCAGACGAGGCGGCCTTTCTCCAGATCAACATGCAGCGGCTGGCCGCGCTCTTGGAAAAGATGATCGAAAAACATCCGGCGCATTTCGCCATGATTTTCCACATCAACCGGAAACGCGGTGAGCAGAGTGTCGAACGCGGCTTTTTTATCTAATTCAGGTCGTCTGCGTTCAACAGATCGATTTCGCTTGTTTTTTCAATGGACGGTTCAGTTTTTTATTTGACAAAGCTGTGCAAAGGTTTTATTCATGCATTTCCTGCTGGACGGTGAAAATTGAAGCATCGTCCTGCCATAATGCGATTTCTCTTGTCTGTAAAAATTAAGTTTACATTTTAAATCCACGATGGAAATTCATCTTGTACTCATTGCAGCAGAATTAATCCTCTTGATTGGAGGATACCTTTTCTTACGGTTTTACCGGCAAAAATCGGCAGAAAACGGAACAGAACGTCCTGAAATCTGGTCAGAGTATATGAATTCGAGGAAATGGGAGGATTTGAGAAGAGAAGCGCTGAAACGGGCTGATTACAAATGTGAACTATGCAACGCTCCTTATAAAGCTGTTCACCATATCCGGTATCCAAAAAAATATAGAGATGACCATGCTGACAATCTGCTTGTCGTATGCGAAAAATGTCATGCTAAACTGCATGGAATACGTGACGAGGCGATGATGTCAGATAACGAAATTCTGTATTCGGAAGAAGTGAGGACAGGAAGTCATACTTATTTGTTTCATTTGAAGAATTCTGCCGGAAAAAAATTTCTGTGTCTCACTGAATCTGGGAAAAGAGGAACCCGCTGCATCGAGACGGAGGAAGATATCCTTCAGGAATTTACCGAAAATATGAAAATTGGTCTCAATTCTCTAAAAAACACTGCTGGAATCCTATTTGAAAAAAGAATGTCAGGAGGTGATCGAACCTATTTCTTTGAAGTGAAATCAGCAGTCAATAAAAGCAGATATCTAAAAATTACTGAATCGAGGCGAAAAGACTATACCGTTTTTGAACAGGATCATATTATAATTTTTGAGGATGAGGCAAGAATGGTTTTAGTTGGCTTGGAAAATGCAATAAATTTTACAAGAAAAAATTAACTTTTCATATCAACTGGAAACGCGGTGAGCAAAGTGTCGAACGCGGCTTTTTCGCCTGAACCGCCGCAGGGGCTGCGGCTGGCCGCGCTGCTCCTGCTGCCCCCCGCCGTGCTCGGTCTGGCCCTGCTTGGCCTCACGCTGCCGTGGGGCTGGACGGTGCTGCTGCATATCAGCTTGGCCTTGGCCGGACTGGTGCTGCTCAAGCCGTTTTTCGGCCTGGCCCTGCTGTCCTTCACCGTGCCGGTGACTTCCTTTGTTCTGTACGCTGCGATCCGGGCGGAATGGAACTTCATCACCGGCATGAACTACATTGACGCGCTGCCGATCTCGCTGCCGCTGATCCTGCTGACGTGGCTGGCCTTGCGCCTCCACCGCTGGAGCGGCCTGCTGCCCGCGCCCGGACGGAATCCGCTCCGCTTTCCTCTGCTCCTCCTGAGCGGCTACGCGGCGACCACGATCTTCTGGGCTGAAAGCCAGCCGCACAGTCTGTTCCAGCTGCTCATCCTGCTGGCCAATGTCCTGCTCTTCAACCTGACTGTGGCCTTGATCAATGACGAGACGCGGTTCCGCCGCGCGCTCTGGCTCTGGACGCTGTCAGTCGGCTTTCAGGGTGCCTTCGCTCTGGCCTCGTTTTTTTTCGATTCCGACCTGATCACTCAGAAAATCCCGCCGGATCTTATTCTCGGCTTCCACTTCTTCGGCAGCTTCCTCCAGCCCTCCGGCTGGCCGCAGGTGGCTTCGGGCCTGCAAGACCACCACGAGACTTCGCTGCTGATGAACATGACCTTTCCGGCGGCGCTCGGCCTGCTGCTGACCAGCACTTCCCGCTTCCGGCAGGTGCTGCTCGGCGGCCTGCTCTTCCTCATGCTCTTTGTCACCCTGCGGACGGAAAGCCGGGCCGGCTTCGGCGCGCTGCTGATCATGGGATCGGCCATGCTGCTCCTGCTCCGCCCGCTGCGGGGCAGACTGCTCCGTCTGCTGCCGCTCTTCGCCCTGCTGATCATCACCACCTACACCGCCCAGCAGGCCGTGGTCTCGCTGATCATCGGCAAAAATTTCACGCCACGACTTTTTTCACTGGGAATCAAGGCGGTTGAGTCCGGCGACGCAATTGACCCGGAAATTGAGAACAAGAAGCACAGCCGGAAACGGCTCTGGCTGAACAGTTTCCGCAAATACAGCGAGGTGCCGCTGCAAGGCTTCGGAGTCGGCAATCTGAAGAAGGAGATGCAGGCCCCGCACGCCCACAGCATTTTTTTTTCCACCTGGTTTGATTTCGGCCTCGTCGGCCTGCTTTTCATGCTCTGGCTGACCATCTATTACGCCAGAAACCTGCTGCCGTCCCTGCTCGCCCAGCGCAGCCGACAACAGCTGGTTGTCAGCGCCATGAGCGGCGGGCTGCTGGTGATCTGCCTGCAAGGGCTGGTCGATTTTGAATACAACACTCCCAGCATCTGGCTGTATTTCGCCCTGATGACCGCCGCGCTCAATCTTGCAGCGGCGGAACAAAAACGCCATGCAAACCCATGAGTCCCTTGGCCGCGATGTCCTGCGGCTCATCGTTTGGTATCCTCTGCGCGGGCTGCTGCGGCTGCTGCCCGCCGCGTCCGGCTTCGCCCTGCTCCGGCGCATGGGCGACCTCCATTATCAGGCCGCGATAGGCAAACGGCGGCAGCTGGCCGACAATCTCCGCCGGATGGGCATTCCGCCGGAGCGGCATGAGCAGGCGGCGCGTTCCTATTTTCGCAATCATTATGTGGATCAGCTTTTCCCGTTGATCGCGCCCAAGCTGACTGCGGCCAACATCGGCAGCTTTCTCAGCGTGTCCGGCCTGAGCCACCTTGACGCGGTCCTGCGGAAAAAGAAGGGTGTGGTGCTGGTGCATGGGCATTTCGGCCCAGCCCATCTGCCGCTGGCCGGACTGGCCCACATGGGCTATCCGATGAAGCAGATCGGCAATCCTTCTGACAAAGGTCTGAGCTGGATCGGTCGGAACGTGGCCTTCCGTCTGCGGATGCGCTATGAAGGGAAAATGCCTGCGGAAATCATCAAGGCTGATGCCTTTCTGCGTCCGGTCTTCGCCGCTCTGAAACAGAATCAGGTGGTGATGATCACCGGCGACGGCTCAGGGACAGAGGAAGAGTTCGGCAGGCAGGAGGACTGCCTGCTGCTCGGCCAGCCAGTGCGGCTGCCGCTTGGCCCGGCGATTCTGGCCCGGAAAACTGGGGCGGCCCTGCTGCCGCTCTTTCTCCTGCCGGGACGGGAAACACCGTTCGCCGCCTGCATCGGCGAAGAAATCAAATCGCCCCTGCCCGGCCTTGAAGGCGCGGCGGCCTGCGCCCGGAGCTTCTCCGCCCAGCTGGAGCAGCGCATCCTCCACGAGCCGGGCTGGATGCACTTCCTCGACCGCTTCCAGCCGGGGCAATTTGTGCAAAAAGAAAGGCGGGCGGCCCAGTTTGCTGACTGAGCCGCCCGCCTTGTTCAGCAGGTGCTGCGCCGCGTCTGTTTAGAAACGCATCCGCAGACCAGCGCCGAAGCGGCCATACTCGCCGAGCGTGTCCAGCTCGTCAAGGCCGGAACGGGCCTCGAAGAACAGCGAGGCGTTGAAGGTCTCCGGCCTGCCGTAGATGCGGGCGCCGATGTTGGCGATCAAGTCAACGTCGGTGTCCTCAGCCTCCAGATTGTCGTCGCCGGAAGTGATCCAGCCGCCCAAGCCGACACCGACAAAAGCCTGCGACCACTGGTTGCCGAACATGAAGCGGAACCAGTCGTACTGCAAAAGGAAATCGACCAGAATGGCATCATCGCCGTCGGTGCCGTCCAGATGCGGCGCGCCGCCGACCATCGCCAGCAAGGACAGCCGCCTGCTGAGGGAATGCTCAACGCCTGCCCGCAGCAGAAGATAGTCCGCCGGATCTGACTGATGCAGATAGCCGACATCAGCGACAAAGCGGAAGCCGTAGCAGGAGAGGCAGCCGACCTGCCCTCCAGATGACTGCTTGTAGCTGCCGCTGTCACCATAGCTGTAGCCGCTGTCGGCAGCTGAAACCCCGCCGCTGATGACCTCCTTCAGGGCCAGATTGCCGCAAACCAACGGCACAGCAAAAATGTACTGCGAGCCGTTGCTGTAGATGGAGAACTCATAGGCAGGCATAGACCTTCTGCCGCCCCACGTCATGTCATTGACCACCTGCACCGAACCGTACACCTTGGACAGCATCCAGATGAAATTCTCGCCCGGCTGATAGTCAACCCGGCTCACGTCGGCCTGCGGAAACTGCCGCATCAATGGCTGGTACAGCTCAGGATACCCGGCCTGATAGAGGCCGTCGCGGATGTCCTCCTGCGCGATCTGCATCATTGAGCGCAGATCGGAGACCGACCGCAGCGGCGGCGCATAAAACGGATTGCGCCGGACATTGGTCACTGTCACCGCCTGCGCGGCGCAGACAGACAGCGCCAGCAGCAGGGCAGCTTGAAACAACACTTTCAGCTTCATCGTCTTCCTCCCTTCCTTCTTTTGTGGATCAGCGCCCGCCGCAAAAAAAAGCCTGCGGCAGGAAATTTAAAAATTTGTATTTCTTCTTTATATAAATTCCCCGCCGCTTTTGCAAGGCAAAATCGCAGGCAGGCCCGGAAAAAATAACAGTTTCAGCTATTTTTTGCTGTTGATTTTGTTGAAAAAACACGCAAGGCGAATGTGTTGTGGCACTCTGTGGCGGCAAATGCCGCTGTCTCCGCTGGAAAAAACTTGACTTTCCTCAGAGAGGCATCTACACTCATTTTCAAGTGAAAAATTTTCACTTCCCTGCGGCTGGGCCACGCCGATCCTGAGCAAAAGCAGCATGACAATGAGGAGACACGACTATGGCCAGCATTCTGAATCCCACGCTCACCATTGAGGAGCACACCGAGTCAACTGTCAAGGCGAGAGTCAAATACACGGTGGCGCAGTTTCCGCCAGAATACTGGGCTGGAACAGTGTATTACGAGGAAATTCATCTCATCGGCGACGACCGTCCTTTCAATCCTGCGGAACCGTCAGGAACAGACATCATGGTGGCTTCATTCACCCCGCAGTACATTTCAAACCATCCTGTCGTTATACCACCGCGCTTCTATTTTGAGCGGGAACGGGTGCTGATTGTCGGCAAATGCGCTTTGGACGAGGATCCGGGCTTCACAATGTACGGCCTGCCCAAGCCGGATGAGATTTTTGCCCGCATCACGCTGAAATATGCCGCTAATGTTCCATTCCCATTTGCAACTCTGCCGCCGTCTTCTCAGCCGGTCACAGCAGCGACCGCCCAGAGCAACACTGTCACTGGCAGCTGGTGTTAAACCAATAGCTCCATCAAAGCCGGGGCGGCGAAAGCCCCGGCTTTTTCAGCTCCTCCCGCAGCATTTGTCCAAGCCCTCAACCAGAGCCAGCGGCGGCTTGACCGCGTGCACGCCTGCTCCGCCTGAATCTGGCCGCATCCCGCGCAGAAAAAGATAGAAGGCTCCGCCGAAGTGCCGCTCGTAGCTGTAATCGCGGATTCGTCCAGCAAGAAAGCGTCGCAGAGCCACAGTGTAGATCAGATATTGCAGATCGTAGCGGTGCTCCAGCATTGCGGCATCAAGCCGCTCCGGGCTGTAGTCCTCCGCCCGGCTGCCGAGATGGTTTGATTTGTAATCGGCCAAGTAATATTTCCCCTGCCAGCAGAAGACCAGATCGATGAAGCCAGTCATCAGCCCGTTGAGGCTGCCGCCGCTTTCCGGCAGAGGCGGCACGCCGAACGCGGCCAGCGTCCGGTTGAATTGTTCTAACCGCAGCTGCTCCAGCGTAAAATGAAAGGCCATCTCGTTGACCCGCTCGCTGTCTTTGAGGCGAGAAAGAGAGAAAGATCCGTCCTGTTCGGCCAGGGGCGTATGCAGGACATCTTCCAGCCAAGCTGCGACCGCTGACAGCCACTGGCCGCTGGCAAAGCCCGCCCGCTCCAGCCCAGCGCGGATGATCTCCTCGCGGCCTGCCGGATCGGTAAAGCTGATTTGCTCCAGAATGCCGTGCAGGCAGGTGCCTGCCGCCGCGCCTCTGGGGAACGTGAAGGCGTTGCATTCCGCTGCTGCCGCTGACTGCCCTTCGGTCTGCACAGCGTCGTGATCCGGCTGCTCCGGGCTGCTCTCGCGCTGGCCCGCTGTGAGGCTGGAATAGCTGACAATGCGCCAGTCACTGTCGATTCTGCCAGAGAAATGGGCGGGGCAAAGCGGCTGCTCTGGCACCGCCGCAGGCCCCTGTTTAGGCAAAGTAGTCAATGCCTGCCACGGCCTGAGTGTGGCCACTCGCCCCAGCCGTTGCATCGCCTCTTCGCCTGACTGCTGGAGGAGATAGAAAAAGGCACTGTCCTCCATGCCGCTGACCCGGCCCCAGCAGAAGAAGCAGGCTTGCGCCGACCTGGTCATTGCCACATAGAGCAGGCGGAGGTCTTCGGACAGCCGCTCGCGCTCGGCCAAGGCAAGGTTCTCCTCGCTGCCGGTGCCGAGATCAAGGCAGAGCCGCTCCGGCTGCTCAGGCCGGTGAAAGGAGAACGGCTTGCCGCCATCACAGGGGTGGCACGTCCAGAGGAAGGGCAGGAAAACCAACGGATATTCCATGCCCTTGGCTTTATGGACAGTGACGATCCGCACCAGATTTTCATCGCTTTCCAGCCGGAGCTGCTGCGCTTCAGACTGCCCTTCCGGCTGCCGCATCTGGTCGCTGAACCAGCGCAGGAGCGCGTCCGGGCCATGCTGCTGGCGCGAGGCCTCCTGAATCAGCTCGGCGAGATGGAGGTAATTGGTCAGCGTCCGCTCGCCGGAGGGCGCACTGTGCAGCCGCCGCACCGTGCGCTGCTCGCTGAGGAGCTGCTGAAACATGGGCAGAAAGCCCTGCTCCAACCACGTCTTCCGGCAGCGGGCGAACATCTCCATCACCGCTTCCCGCGCCTGATCATCCTCGCGCAGGCGGTCGATCTGCTCCGCTGTCCAGCCGAAGAGGCCGCCTGCCAGCACGGTGCGGGCCAAGGCCAGATCGCTGAGGTCGCAGAGGCAGGCCAGCAGGCGGAGAAGCTGCTGGGCCTCCTTGGCGGCAAAGACGTAATCCTTGTCGCCGCAGACGCTGGCTATGCCTGCCGCGTTCAGCTCCTGGCGGATCAGCTCGGCCTGCTCGTTGGTGCGAACCAGCACGGCGATGTCTCCGGCAGCCAGCGGCTCTTCGCCCAATCTGGCGCGGCCCGCCTGCCCGGCGGCCAAGAGCGCGGCAATCTCAGCGGCGCAGCGGCGGGCGGCCTGCTCGTCTGCCGCCGCCTTGGCCAGCGGCTTGTCGCTTTCCTCCAAGAGCAGGCAGGTCATGGCTGGATGCGGCTGCCCGTCGAGACGCAGGGCGTGAACATCCTGCCGACCGGCAGCCCGCACGTGGGGAAAATCAATCTCTTCTTTGGCAAAGCCGAACGGCGCGTCCACAGCGAAGAGCGCGTTGACCGCCTCGACCATCGCCGTGCTGGAGCGGTGGTTGACGGTCATGGTCAGCCGGTTTTGCGGCTTGGTGTCGCGTTTGGCCCGCAGATAGGTGAAAATTTCCGCACCCCGGAAGCTGTAGATGGCCTGCTTGGGATCGCCGATCAGGAACAGCCCAGCTGTCCGGGCCTGCGCCGCCGCGTGGATGGTCTTGAAGATGCGGTATTGCAGCGGGTCGGTGTCCTGAAACTCATCCACCAGAATGACCGGGAAACGCCGGGCGATGCGCTTGGCCAAAACCTCGCCCGCCTCTGCCCGCAGGCCCTTGTCCAGCCAGCTTTGCAGGTCGTCGAAACTGAGCTGGCTTTGCTCCTGCCTGCGCCGGGCCAGCTCGTCCCGCAGAAAATGCCGGGCCTCCAGCAGCAGGGCCACCCGGCGGCCATTCATCAGGCGGCTGTGGTCATTGAGGAACTGCTCGAAGTGATGGAGGAAGGGATGATCGGGCGGCTCGCCCTTCTTCTTGTTTAGACAGGCAGCAACCATGCTGACAGTGAACAGCTCCAGCCCTTTGGCCATTGTCTGCGGCCATTCTGGAGCAGTGAGCAGGCGTTCCAGAATGGCCAAGACCTCTGTCAGCCGCTCTTGGCCGTAGCTCTTCTTGTTGTCCCGCAAGAGGCGGGGGCTGCTGCGGAGCAGTTCCGCAATTTCCTCCCGGCACTGCTGCCACACTCTTTGCAGTCCGGCAAAGAGTTGGCCCAGAGCGACAGTCTGCACATCTAACTCAGTCGCGTTGATCAGCGGCAGGCAGTCCACATCCTCGCGCTCCCAATGCCTGCCGAGCGCGGCCAGCAGCCCTTCCGGCGAACGCCACTGCGCCAAGGCCCAGGCCGCCTCCTCCGGCGGGGCCGGATAAAACCGCTGCCGCCAGAAATCTTCAATGATCCGCAAGCGCAGCAGCCCCTCGCTGTCAGTCAGCTCCATCTCAAAGGGCGCGCCCGACTCAAAGGCGTGCTCTTGCAGCATCCGTCGGCAGAAGCTGTGGATGGTGCAGATGGCCGACTCGTCCATCCGCGCCAGCGCGTCGCGGAGCAGCGCAGCCGCCTTCTCCGCATCGCCCGCCTGAGCCAGCAGCGCCGCCAAATTCTGATCATCCGCCGCGCCGCGTTCCAGCGCGTCGAGGCCGTCGCGGATGCGCTGGCGGATGCGGCCCCGCAGCTCCTCTGCCGCCGCCTTGGTGAAGGTGACGACAAGGATTTCGTCCACGGCCAGCTCCTGCTCCAGCAGCAGGCGGAGGAAGAGCTGGGCGATGGTGTAGGTCTTGCCCGTGCCAGCGCTGGCTTCAATCAGGATTTGGCCGCGCAGAGGGAGGGTGAGAGGATCGAGTGGGCGCATGAGGAGAGGAAAATTGGCGGCGGCTGGCTGTTGCGGTTTGGCGGCAACAGGTTGTTACAGCCGAAGCAACATGTAATCATGTCCTGTTGCCTTATCTTTGCTCATGCAGCTATATTATAGCCGTAGCACAATAAATTGACTATAAGCATGGTTGCTGAAAAATCTCATCTGTCGAACAGCCAAGTTTTCTTCTGAGTGCCTTTGCTTGCGCCCATTTATGCTCTATGGGGTTCAAATCAGGAGAATATGGCGGAAG
>NZ_JBLWEM020000025.1:0-36137 GCF_048287365.2 Candidatus Electronema sp. JC
ATCCCGGCTTTTTCCCTCCAGAAGGTTCAGCATTTTTTCAGCTTCGGCATGGGAGAAGAAGCGCAGCCGCCGGTTCTCAACCTTGGGCCTGCTGTTTCTGGGCATGATGCTGACAGGATTAGGCCCGGCATGATACCCTGACCGCATGGCGTGGTTGATGACAATGCGGACAAAGGCAAGCGCAAGCTGAATCGTTCGCGGTGCCCTGCCTGCCGCGTCCATGCTGCGGGTTATCCTCTTCAGCTCATCCTCGCCTATCTGGACAAGCGGAATATCGCCGATGTTCGGCAGAATGGAATTTTTATGAACGCTTGTCTCATCCCGGACAGCGGTTCTGCTTTTATCCTGCTCAATCTCCGGCAGATAGTGTTCTGTGAAATATTGGCGGTAGGTTATGGCTCTGCGCTCCCGCTCAACTTTCTGGGCAGCAGCTTCCTGCTCGGCTTTTCTTTTGGCTTCCCGTTTCTCAGAAAGCCTTGTCTCTCCTTGTCCCGTCTTGGCGGCCTGCTTCAGCTCCGCCAGCTTCAAAGCTGCCTTCTCAGCCGTCCAGCCTTCGCTTGCCCAGCCCAGCCCCTCTTCTTTCCGCTTGCCGTCCGCCTGATAGCGGATTAAAAAGTAGCGGTCGGGCTTGATGCCGTGCTTGCGGGCGGCGTGTTCCCTTGTGCGCACCCCCGGAAATTTCGTGCTCTGATATTGCGACATGACTTTCTTGCCCCCATCCTGCCCCCACTTTTTGCGTTATGACAGGTGGGGGCAGGTGATTTCTGATGAACAGAGAATAGCAGGCAACATGCTGAAAGTCAATATGTTCAACGGTGGGAAATGAAGAAAAATGAAAGCCGGTGAAAGGCGTTTTGATCGGACTTCGAATCCGAGGGCCGGGGGTTCGAATCCCTCCGGGCGCGCCACGCACTGCTCTTCAGTTTTCCATCCTTCCATCGTAACAACTCATTGCGCTGACGGCAATAAAGACCGCCGATCAAGCTGCTTCTTGACAAAAGCTGCGGCGGCACGTAGGATGCACAGGACTGGCTGCCGCCCCGCGCAGCGGACTCAAGACAGCCGCGCCGCAGGGACTGCGCCGAACTCAACAGCGAGGACGTGATGATGAAAGGCAAAGGCAAACTGCCCGGCTGGCTGCTGGCCGCCGGAATCCTGCTGGCATCGGCTGCTGCGGACACCGCGTCCGCAGCTCCGGGCTGCGGCGTGTATTCCTCATCGCCGGGAGGCGCCGTTGGCCGCCGGTATCAAAGCTGCGAGGACTGCCTGAGCCGCCACCGCCGTTGCGAGGAACGCTGCGTCGAGACCGGCCATGTCTGCACAGCCTCCGGCTACGGGCGGCATGGCCGGATGAACAGGGTGGAAGGCGATGCTGCCGACCGTGAGCGCGGCGCACGGAGAAATGCTCTGGAACGGTGCAGAGAGCAGGGGCTGCGTGACTGCGCTGTTGAACGCTGCGCGGAAGAGCGGCGGCGGGAGCGGACGCAGCCCTGCCGCTCAAACGGGACAGGCCGGTCCGGCATCGGCTGGAACCGTCCGCAGCCTGATCCTCCGGCAGTCGTTCCGTCTGCTCCGTTTCAGCCGCCCCCCCGACCGCAGCGGCCTTACGTGGTTTCGTGGCAGCACGTCAAGGAGCAGTGCATGAGCCAGCCTTACCACAAGATCGCCGAGCAGTGCGGCAACCGCGTGCCGTTCTGGCAGGGCATCCGCTGCCAGGTGACGTGGAGCGACGGCAGAACTGAGAACATCGGCGGCAAGGTGGATCTGGCCGACCCCTATGGCCGGAGATACTGCACCCGCGACAGCAGGCCCGCCAGCTTCAACTGCGTCAGCCGCTGCGACAGCACGCCCGGCCCGCTGATGCGGCTGCCGAGGCCGTAATCTTCCTGCATCATCAAACCAGCGGCAGCGGCGCATCCGCCCTGCCGCTTTTCTATTGCCTTCAGATTGATAATGGACAAACTGCGCATACACGGAGGCCGTCCGCTCAACGGCAGCATCGCGGTCAGCGGGGCCAAGAACGCGGCCCTGCCTTTGCTGGCGGCCACTCTGCTGGCTCCCGGAACCCACACCCTGCGCAATGTGCCCGACCTGCGCGACACCCGCACCATGCTCAAACTGCTCCAGATCATGGGCGCGGCGTGGGAGCGGGACGGCGGCACCGTGCGGGTGGACAGCTCCCGGCTCACCGGCGCGGAGGCCCCGTATGACTTGGTCAAGACCATGCGGGCCTCGGTGCTGGTGCTGGGGCCGCTGCTGGCGCGGGCCGGGCAGGCCCGTGTCTCCCTGCCGGGCGGCTGCGCCATTGGAGCGCGGCCTATTGACTACCACCTCAAGGGCTTCGAGGCCCTGGGCGTGGTGACAGAGATGGCGGGCGGCTACGTTGAAGCCCGCGTGCAGGGCGAGCTGCGCGGCGGCACCATCTGCTTTGACATCCCCTCCGTCACCGCGACTGAGAACGTGCTGATGGCCGCAGCGCGGGCCAAGGGCAAGACCGTGATTCAGAACGCGGCCAAGGAGCCTGAGGTCGGCAACCTGATTGACATGCTGGAAGCGATGGGGGTGCGGATCGAGGGCAAGGACAGCGACTGCCTGACCGTGACTGGAGCGGCGGAGCTGCGTCCGGCTGAGATCAGCATTATCCCCGACCGGATCGAGGCGGGCACCTACCTGATCGCCGCCGGAGCCGCAGGCGGCAGCTTGGAGGTGACGAACTGCGATCCCTCGCATCTCACTGCCCTGATCGAGAAGCTGCGCGCCGCCGGAATGCAGATTGAGACCCAGGCCGACCGCTGCACAGCCTTCTGTCCCGTGAACAGTGAGGGCCAGCCCTGTCCGCTGCGGGCGGTGAACATCACCACCATGCCCTATCCCGGCTTCCCCACCGACCTGCAAGCCCAGTTCATGGCCCTGATGAGCCGGAGCAGCGGCGTGTCGATCATCCACGAGACCATCTTTGAGAACCGCTTCATGCACGTGGCCGAGCTGCGCCGCTTGGGCGCGGAAATCGCCATTGACGGCGGCAGCGCGGTGGTCACGGGCATTCCGCATGAACGGTTGGTCGGCGCTCCGGTGATGGCCACTGACCTGCGGGCCTCGGCCTCCTTGGTCGTGGCCGGACTGGCCGCCTCCGGCACGACTGAGATTTCCCGCATCTACCACCTTGAGCGCGGCTACGAAAGGATGGCCGAGAAGCTGCGCAAGGTCGGCGCGGCGATTGAGCAGGTGCCGGAGGACTGATCTTGCCTCAGTCTGCATCAGTTTTTTTGCCCTTGTCCGCCGATCGGGGAGGATGTTTGGGCGAATGCAACACCCCTGCCATTTTTTGCCAATGAACCTCCTCAACCGCTATATTCTCAAGCAGTTCGCCAAGAACATCCTGCTGCTGGTTCTCAGCTTCATCGCGATTTACATTCTGATCGATTTTTTTGAAAAGATCGACAACTTCATGGAGAAGGGCAAGCCAATGGCCCTGGTGGGGAAGTTTTTCCTGCTCTCCATTCCCTTTGTCGTCGAGCAGATGGGGCCGGTCTGCATTCTCCTTGCCGGTGTGGTGACGCTCGGCGTGCTCAATCATTCCAACGAGCTGACCGCGCTCAAGGCGGGCGGCGTGTCGCTGCGCAAGATCGTGACCCCGGTCATCGCCGCAGGCATCGCCGCAACTTTGCTGCTGCTCACGCTGTCGCAGTTTGTTCTGCCGAAAACAGCGGCCCAGACCACTCAAATCTGGTACCGCGAGGTCAAGGGACAGATGCCGCTCGGCATCTACCGCAGCGGCCGCTATTATTATCAGGGCGACAGCAATTTTTATTCATTCGCCCGCCCTGATCCGAAAAAGACTGAATATTCCTTTTTCTCCTATGCCTCGTGGAACAAGGACTACGAGCTGCAAACCTTGATCGCGGCAGGCCATGCGGTCTGGGAAAAGGGAACTTGGCTGCTCTACAACGGCCAAGTGCAGACCGCGCTGGGCGGCGGCACGTTCAAGACCGAGATTTTCGGCTGGCGCAGCTTTCCGTTCAAGGAAAAGCCGGCGGATTTCTTCCTTCCGCAGCTCCGCAGCAGCGAGCTGTCCATCCTTGAGCTGTACCGCGAGGCGTTGCGCGGCAAGCAGAGCAAGGAGGAAAAAGCCGCCGCCTGGGCGGAGTTCTACGGGCGCGTTTCGTACATCCTGCTGGGCCTGCCGCTGCTTCTGCTGGGCCTGCCGCTGCTCCTGCTGGTTTATCGGAAATGGGGCCGCGATCTCTCCCTTGCCGTGCCGGTGAGCTGCGGCATGGCCTTCGCCTGCTGGGGCATCTGGGCGATATTGCAGTCCTTGGCCAAGGCGGCGTATCTGAATCCGCTGGCCGCCGCGCTGTCAGTGCATCTGACCGTGGGCGCGCTGGGTCTTCTCCTGCTGATGAAGGAAGATGTGTAAATTTAAATTTTTAGGAGTTTCAAAATGAACATTCCCAAGACGATAGAAGACCTCAAAAAAATCATTGAGATGAAGGTGCCGGAAAGCCTGCATCTTGATTACAAAGCAAGCCCTGCCTTCTCTCCTGAAAAGAAAGATGAGATATGCAAGGATGTATCTGCGTTTGCCAACTCAGATGGTGGAATGCTGATCTACGGAATAAAAGAGGAAAAAGTAAATAAAATTGGTTATCCAGCCAGCATAGACGATGGGGTTGATACAAGTAAATTCGGAAAGGAATGGATTGATCAGATACTTACCTCGAATATAAGACCAGTTCTGTCAGGCGTTGAAATTGCAGAAATAAAGATATCGGAGAACAGGTCTGTTATGGTTATTCATGCGCCAAAAAGCTTTCGTGGGCCGCATCAGGCTCCAGATAAAAAATATTACAAAAGACGTAATGTTGTATCTGAGCCGATGGAGCATTACGAGATAGAGGACGTAAGGAGTCGAAGACGAAAACTCTCTCCTCTTGTTAATTTAGATGTAAAATTAAAAGGAAGATGTCTCTATTTTGTAGTTGAAAATATAGGTGACGAAGTCGCACATAATGTAAAATTTATATTTCCAGATAATTTTTCTTGGCATAAAGGAGAAATGCCGAATGTCCTGAAAAACGGGATTAAATTTTTGCCTCCTTCCAGAAGGATACCATTCTTTACAGGAGTGTTTCACGAAATCATAAATTCTAATTTTGAAAAAGAATTTGATATACTGATACGTTATCAACATCCAGCGATAGACAGTGAAACTATAGAAAGTATTCATGTGAATTTGGACGATTTTTCAGACAGCTCTGTCGAGAATGATCCGCTTGTTGATATTTCTTTGAATGTTAAACAATTAGCAAAAGCAGTTGACGAATTACAGAAGCTTAATACTCATATCCAATATCTTAAAAATATTTCTGGAGCGACAGGGCTTGACTTGTCAGTTACAACACTGAGAAACATAAGTAAGGTTTTGCAAGGAAACACAGACTTTCAACCTTTGAACATAAAAAGCTGTTATTCTTACAGTGCGATTGAAGAAATGTTAGAAGTTGATCAAGAAACAGCTGCGAAGGTTTACCATCATCTTTGCAGGACTCAGCCAAGAACATCTGTTGAGGAAATTCCAGGTATGACCGAAGAGCTTCTTGAAAAGATCAGAAAACGTATCAAATAAACCAAGATTACTTTTTTTCAGTGCAACAGCAGCGTAAAAAAGTAGGCATCGTCGGCGTGCCGCCACTGGAAATCATCCGCCAGCTCAACGAGGCGCAGGCGGTCATCGTTGATCTCGACGAGCCGCAGCTTTTTCTGCCCATAGACCAGAGCGACCAATACCTACCGCGAGTGTACTGCGCCATTCTGCGCACCGTGCTGCTCAACGCCCTCAACCTGCGCCTGGAGCGGATTTATGTGGATGTCGGCCCCGGCAAATGCGACTGCGCCCTGCATGTCGCCGCTGTACTGAAAGATATTCTCAGCATCCCGGTCATCGCCACGCGCAACACCGACACGCAGAGCTTCGGCTTTCCTGTCTGCCAAAGCAGTTTGCCGCTGATTGAGAAAATGCGGCGGATCACCAAGGGCGTGCAAAGCTGCCAGCCTTGGCCGCTGCTGCCGCCCTGCGCGCCGACCGCCGGATTCTGGGGCGTGCCACCGCGCGACTTCTCCATCCTTGCGCCCTTCCCGGACAGCACCCACATCTACGGCTGGACGCGCTGCATGGAAAATAAAACCCCGGCGGATCTGGAGCTGGAATCGTATTGCAATCCTGCGGTGCCGACGGTCTTCTTCGCCCAGTCCTTCTGCGCCAAAAGTGCGTTAGCCAAGCATCTCGCTGCCCGGCATCCCAAGGCACTCTGGGTGGATTGCGATGTCAGCGCAGGTTCCAGCGCACGGGCGAAGATTGAGGCGTTTCTGGAGCTGTCCGGCGTGCTTGGAGGCGACAGTGCTGCTGGCTGATTTCGGCACCTCTTATTGCAAGCTGCTTGACACGGCACAGAACGCAGGGCCGCAGATCATCCCTGCCCGCGAGCTGCCCCGCGATTTTCAGGCGGACATCGGCACTGGCCACAACGCCAAGCGGCGCAGTAAAAGCACAGTCAACGAGCTGACCGCCCTGGCGCGGGGCGGCAGGCGGATGATCGCCGAGCCGGACTTCACGTTGCTCGACTGCGGCAGCCGGGACATCAAGTTTGTCCGCTTCAAGAACGGCGAGATGGCGGACATGGGCTGGAACGCCGAGTGCGGTGCCTCAATGGGCTTCACCATCGAACTGCTTGCCCAGTATTACCGCCTTGATTACGCCGCCGTGCCTGTGCCTGAGAGCGGCTTCTCCGTCACCTGCGGCGTGCTCGGCCTGAGCAGCATCTTTGACGCGGTCGCTGCTGGCAGCTCGGAGCTGGAGGCCGCAGCTAAGTTTGTGCGCGGCATAGCCCGCAATGCCTTCCGCTTTGCGGGTTCGCCGGAGCGGCTGCATCTCTCTGGCGGCTTGTGCGACAATCCGCTCTTCACCGCCTGCTTTCCCTGCGAGATCGTGCCGCTGGGACGCTTTGTTCTGCTGGAGGGCCTGAGGCCGGAAACAACAAAAGCCTGACTCCCCTTAAGGGAAGTCAGGCTTTCTCCGGCAGAGCGGCGGACGTGGATTTAGTCCAGAGCCGGGTCTTCTTCCTTCGGCTCGTTTTTGACGATCTCCAGCAGCTCGACCTCGAACTTCAAGAGGGAGCCGGGCTGGATCACCGGAGCCGCGCCCCGGTCGCCGTAGGCCAGATCCGGCGGAATATACAGCTCATAGGTGCTGCCAACGCCCATCAGCTGCAGGGCCTCGGTCCAGCCGGGAATGACCTGATCCACGCGGAAGCGGGCCGGCTCGTTGCGCTTGTGCGAGCTGTCAAACTCGGAGCCGTCGAGCAATGTGCCGCGATAATGCACTTTGACTGTGTCGGAATTGGTCGGCTTGGGGCCGCCGCCTTCTTTGACAACTTTATACTGAAGGCCGGATTCGGTGGTTTTCACGCCGTCCTTGCCTTTGTTCTCCTCCAGAAATTTCCGGGCCGCCTCTTTGTTGGCATTCAGCAGGGCCATGAACTTCTCCTGCTGCCGCTTGCCGAAATTCTGCTGCGCCTGCGCCGCCTCCTCAGCGGTCATCAGGGTCGCGGCGCCGGGGGTGTAGGCATCGGTCATGCCCTGCTGAATGATGGTCAGATCAAACTTCTCGCCCAGCCCTTTCAGATAGGAGCCGAAATCCATGCCCAGCGCGTAGCTGAAGCGCTGGTCGTCGTTCTCCAGCTTCATCTCCGCCGCCGCCGCTCCCGCCGTCAGCATCAGGCCCAATACCGCACACGCAGCCAGCTTCTTCATACAGTTCCTTCTCCTCGTTGACGTTCCGAACTCTGTCTTGCGCCGCCCGCAGCCAGCGCGGCGGCAGATGAACTTGCCTTCGATTGTACCTGATGCGGCGGCAAAAAAAAAAGTTTTTTCGCCGCCGCCCCGTTTTTCGTTCAGGCAAAGCAGAGGCCGCATTCAGGGCAGTCGTTCCGGGAGGTGGGAAATGTGCAGCCGCAGGCGGGGCAGAGGGCGGAATCCGCCGCCGCGTCAAAAACCGCGTCAGCAGCGGCAAGGTCACGCTCATGCAGGCCAGTGGCGCGGAGATGCTCGCGGGCGAGAACAGCCTGCGCCGCCTCCAAATCGGCCTTTCTGATCTGAATCAGCAGATTGGGACCGCCGCAGCCGCCGCTGCCGCAGGAGCTGGCCTCTCCGGCGGCCAAGGAGGGAATGCCGGCCCGCTTCAGCACAGCCTGCGTCGTCTGCATCTGCACGACCGGCCCTTTCATTATGCTGACCAGCTCGTCGTCAGGCCGGATCGGGCGGCGGCATTCGACGGGCCGCCGCCGCTCCAGCAGCTCGCTGCCTCTGATCAGGTCAACGCCGCAGGCGGCGCAGCGTTCCATTTCCGCCCGGTACTCGTCGCCGCAGCTGGGGCAGTATTTCAAGCCGGGGTCTGTCATTTGACGGCCACCGCCTGCTCCGCTTGAACCGTGACAGAGCCGCTGTCAGCGGGGATGGAGCCGACGGCGGCGAACCAGCCGGCCAAGACCAGCGCGGCCACACCGAGGACATAGCCTGCCAGCATCAGCATGCCGGGATCAAGGGCCTGTTTAGCATCTATTTTGTCAGTTGTTGTCATGATCGTTCTCCATCAGCTTCATCTGGCTTCTTTCTGCCTGAGAGTATTCTGTGCCATGACCATGACTGTTCCGCCGCCGAATCGTGACTTGGCGGAAAAGAAACATGACAAATGATGACAAAAAAACGGCAGGCTGGTGAAAAGAAAATATATCTGGTAGAGTTCTGAGAGTTTCAGCTGAACCAACTTCACTCCTCGGACCGCCGCCATGACCTACCGCATCGCGCTTGTCGAAGACGATCCCCGGCTTCAGGCCAACTACGCCCAAGCACTGCACCGGGAAGGCTATGAGGTCAGCTCCTACAGCAGCCGCAAGGAGGCTGTGGCCGCTTTTGACCGTGCCCTGCCGGATCTGGCCATTTTGGATATCATGCTCGGCGAGGAGATGGAGGGCGGTTTTGACCTCTGCCAGCACCTGCGCTCGCTCTCGCCGGTGATTCCGATCATCTTCCTCACCGCCCGCAATTCGGACGTGGACCGGGTCTCCGGCCTGCGGCTGGGGGCTTGGGATTATCTGACCAAGGACACCACCACCCTCGATTTCCTCCCGGCCCGTATCTCCGCCCTGTTCCGCACCGTCGAGGCCCTGCGCGGCAACAGCGCGAACAACCGGATCATTGAACACGAGGATTTGCGCATCGACGAGGACCGCAAGGAGGTGCATTGGCACGGCCAGCCGGTCAGCCTCACCCTGACTGAGTTCTGGATTCTGCTCTGTCTGGCCCGGCGGCCCGGCCATGTCAAAAATCACGACCAGCTCATGGAGGCGGCCAGCGTCATTGTCACCAACAACGCCATTGCCGCCCATATCCGCCGCATCCGGGACAAGTTCCGCGAAATCGACCCGGATTTCAACGCCATCCGCTCCGAGTACGGCATGGGCTACCGCTGGCAGCCCTGAGCGGCGATGCGTTTTCCCCTCCGCGTCAAGCTGGCCCTGCTTTCCTTGCTGCTGCTCCTTTTCCCCCTGCTGGGCATGCGGCTGAACAGCACCCTCAAAAGCAGCCTGATGGTCAGCCAGAAGGACACCCTCAATTTCACCGCCCAAGCAGTGGCCGCCGCCCTGACCAACCGCAGCGACCTCTTCGACCGCGAGCAGTTCCGCTTCCTCAATCAGAGCCGGGATCTTTATTCCTTCCAGCTCTCCAACGTCATCCGTTTGGACGGCGCATTGGATGACTGGCAGCCGGAGCTGGCTCAGGCTGAAACCTTCGGCGGCCAGCCGCCAGCCGCCTTCAGTTTCCGTCACATGCTCGGCAAGCAGGACAGGCATCTCTACGCCTTTTTTGAAGTGCGGGATGACAAGGTCATTTACCGCAGCCGCAGCTCCCTGCGGCTCGACCGCTCCGACCATCTCCAAATTGTGATTGAGGATCAGCAGCGGCAGCGGCGCTATCTGATCGCCCCGCATGAGCCGGGCTGGGTCAACGGCTTTCTCATGCCTGACAATCCGATTAAATTCCCGGTCAGCGAGCAGCGCATTCAAGGCGCGTGGAAAGAGACCGGGACAGGCTATGTGCTGGAGCTGCGCATTCCGCTGGAGCTGCTCGGCAGCAAGCTGGCCTTCACTGTCGCCGATGTGGACGACGAGGAGCAGCGCAGCGTCCGCGCCCTGCTCGGCACGGCCAATCTGACTGAGAATCAGGAGCCAGGCTGGCTTTTAAGCACTTCCGAGCCGATCGAGGACATCCTCCGCTCGCTCGACCGGCCCTACGCCCGCATCCGGGTGGTGGATCAGAACCAGCGCATCCGCGCCCAGGTCGGCAGCCTGCGCAAGCCGGAAAGCCTGCCTGCGGACGCGGACCAGTTCGCCCGGCTTGTGCGGCGGAGCAGCGAGCTGCTTCAGCCGCTCTTCCGGCTCTTCACCGCCTCGTTCAGCGCCGAGATCGAAGAGCAGGCCTCGCAGCCTGCGGAGCTGGATCAGCAGGGGATCAAGGAGGGGCTGGCGGGCAGGCATTCCATCAACAGCTATCTGATGCAGGACGGCGGCGCCGAGGTGCTGACGGTCATCACCCCGCTGCATGACGGGGAAAAAGTCATCGCCGCCGTGGTGGTGGAGCAGACGACCAACTCCATCCTCGCCTTCAGCAACCGGATGATCGAGGAGACCATCACCCTCTCGGTGCTGGCCTTCCTGCTCGGCGGCGGCGTTTTCTTTCTTTTCGCCTACCAGCTTTCAGGCCGGATCCGGCGGCTGCGCGACCAAGCCGCCTCGGCCATCACTCCGGACGGCCACATCCGCAGCGGCATCAAGGCGGGCCGGGCGCGGGATGAGATCGGCGATCTGGGGAGGACGCTGGATGCCATGCTGGAGCAGCTCCGCCAGCAGATCGAGCACCGCGAGCAGATGGCCAACAATCTGGAGCATGAGATGCGCACGCCGCTGGCCGGCGTGGCCGCCTCACTGAAGAACCTCAAGCAGGAGCAGCTCCGTCAGCAGGAAACTCCGCCCTCCAAACAGGTCATGGAGTACATCCGCTGGGCCGAGCGCGACGTGGAGCGGCTGGAGGGCCTGCTCACCTCAATCCGCGAGGCGGCCAGCCTCAAAAACGCCCTGCTTTTGGACAGCAAGGAGCAGCTGGACTTGGGCCGGGCGCTCTCAATGTGGCTGGAGCACGGCTGGCGGCTGGCCTTTGCCGGGGTGGATTTTGTCTGGCAGCCGCCGGAGGAGGAGATGCTGGTGGAGGGCGACCCAGTGCGTCTGCGCCAAGCTTTGGAAAAGCTGGTGGAAAATGCGGTCTCCTTCCATGCGCCGGACACGCCGGTTGAGCTGCGGCTGGAGCGGCAGGCGGAAACTGTCGCTGTGCAGGTGATCAATCAGGGGCCGACTATTGAGCCGGGCCTCCAGCAGCAGATTTTCAACTCCATGACCTCGCACCGGCCCCTCAAGGATGACCGCCCGCACATGGGGCTGGGGCTGTACATCGTCCGCACCATCATGGAGCACCATGGCGGCAAGGTCAGCGTCCGCAACTTGGATGACGGCAGGAGCGGCGTGGTTTTCGCCATCAGCCTGCCCGCTGCTGCCGCAGTGGCCTGATCAGGCCGCCTCCTGCCGCTTTCCTCCAAACCACTCCGAGATCACCACAAAGAAGAGCGGGATGAAAACGAGGTCAATGAAGGTGGCCGAAAGCATTCCTCCGCAGACCGCCGTGCCAAGGGCATTCATCGCTCCTGCGCCCGCGCCGCTGGCAACTGCCAAGGGCAGCACGCCGAAGAAAAAGGCCAGCGAGGTCATCATGACCGGACGGAAACGGACTCTGACCGCGTCCAAGGTGGCTGCCAGCAGCGGCTCGCCGCGCTCCATCCGCTCCTTGATGAACTGGATGATCAAAATGGCGTTTTTGGTCGAAAGGCCCATCGTGGTCAGGAAGCCGATCTGGAAATAAACATCGTTGGGCATTCCTCGCCATGAGCTGGCGACGATGGCTCCAAACACGCCCAGCGGCAGCATGAGCAGGTTGACGAAGGGAATCGTCCAGCTCTCGTAGAGCGCGGCCACGCAGAGGAAGATGACGAAGATGGAGAAGGCGTAGAGCAGCGGCCCCTGCTTGGTCGCCATCCGCTCCTGATAGGAGAGGCCGCTCCAGTCAAAGCCGATGCCCTGCGGCAGCTTGGCGGTCAGCTCCTCCATCGCCGCCATCGCCTCGCCGGTGCTGTGGCCCGGCGCAGGCTGCCCCTGAATGTTCATCGCGGGGAAGGCGTTGTAGCGCTCCAGCTTGGGCGATCCAAGACTCCAGCGGCCTGCGGCGAAGGCGGCGAAGGGCACCATTTTTCCTTCCTTGTTGCGGACGTAGAGCCGCTCCAAGTCCTCCGGCAGGCGGCGGTAGGGCGCGTCGGCCTGCACGTACACCTTCTTCACCCGGCCTCCCTGAATGAAGTCGTTGACATACGAGCTGCCGAAGGCTGTGGCCAAGGTGCTGTGGATCGAGCCGAGCGGCACGCCGAGCGCGCCCGCCTTGTCCCAGTCCACGTCCACCCGGTATTCCGGGGTGTTGTCCATGCCGTTGGGCCGCACGCCCATCAGGCGGGGATCCTGCGCCGCCATGCCGAGGAGCTGGTTGCGGGCAGCGGTCAGAGCCTCATTGCCAAGGCCGCCCCGGTCTTGGAGTTGGAAGTCAAAACCGTTGGCCATGCCCAGTTCCATCACCGGCGGCGGCGGGAAAGCGAATATCTTCGCCTCCTTGATCTGCGAAAACGCCTGCATCGCCCGGCCAGCCACCGCCTTGACCTTGAGGCCGGGCCGCTGCCGCTCCTCCCAGTCCTTGAGCTTGACAAAGCTCATGGCCAAGTTCTGGCCTTGGCCGCCGAAGTTGCGGCCGGAGATGGTCATCACGTTCTGCACCGCCTCCTTCTCGTTGATCAAAAAATGATCGCGCACCTTGGCGATGACCGCCTCGGACTGCTCCAAGGTTGAGCCGGCGGGCAGCATGACCTGCACCAGCAGCAGGCCCTGATCCTCGTCCGGGATGTAGGAGGTGGGCATCCGCTGGAGCAGAATGAACACTGCCGCGATGATGACCGCGTAAAGAATGAAGAAGATGAACTTCGCCCGCAGCGAGAAGGCGACAAAGCGCACGTAGAGGCCCCGGAGCAGGTTGAAGCAGTACTCGAAGATGGTGAAGAAGGGGCGCATGAAGAAGATCGCGCTTTCTGAGGGCGAATGCCCGGCCTTGACTGGCTTGAGGAAGGAGGCGCAGAGCACCGGGGTGAGGATCAGGGCCACGACCACGGAAAGCAGCATTGAGGAGATGACCGTCACCGAGAACTGGCGGTAGAGCACGCCGGTCGAGCCGGGGAAAAACGCCATCGGCCCGAAGACCGCCGAAAGCACCAGACCGATGCCGATCAGCGCGCTGGTGATCTCGTCCATGGACTTGGCCGTGGCCTCCTTGGGCGGAAGCCCTTCCTCGCTCATGATCCGCTCGACGTTCTCGACCACGACGATCGCGTCGTCCACCAGCAGGCCGATGGCGAGTATCATCGCGAACATGGTCAGCATGTTGACCGAGTAGCCGGAAAAGCCGAGCACGGCGAAGGTGCCGAGCAGCACCACCGGCACCGCAATGGTCGGGATGATGGTGGCGCGGATGTTGCCCATGAAGACGTACATGATGATGAAGACCAGAAAGACCGCCTCGAAGAGGGTCTTCTTTACCTCATAGATCGCCACCCTGGTGAAGGGCGTGGTGTCGTAGGGATAGATCACCTTCACGCCCGGCGGGAAGAATGCGCTCAGCTCCTCCAGCTTGGCCTTGACCGCGTCCGCCGTGGCTAAGGCGTTGGCACCTGCGGCCTGCCGCACCGCCATGCCTGCGGCGGGACGGCCCTTGCTGCGCACCACTGAGTCGCTGCGCTCAATGGCCAGCTCGGTGCGGGCCACGTCCTTGATCCGCACTGTGGAGCCGTCCCGGTTGATGCGGATGGGAATCTCAGCGAACTCCTCCGGCGTTTGCAGCATGTGCTGCACGACAATCGGCGCGTTGAGCCGCTGGCCCGGCTCCGCAGGCATTCCGCCGAGCTGGCCTGCCGAGACCTCGACGTTGTAGGCGCGCAGGGCGGCGGCCACGTCCTCAAAGGTCAGGCTGTAGCTGGTCAGCTTGTCCGGGCTGACCCAGATGCGCATCGCGTACTGCGAGCCAAAGGCCTGCACCTCGCCCACGCCCTGCACGCGGGCAAGGACTTTCTCCAGATTGGACTGGGCGTAATCTTGAAGATCGTTGTTGTCCAAGCTTCCGTCTTCAGAAATCAGGGCGGCGATGAGCAGGTAGTTGCGGGTGGACTTGCTCACCTGAAGCCCGGCCCGCTGCACCACGTCCGGCAGGCTGGCGAGCGCGAGCTGGAGCTTGTTCTGCACCTTGGCCCAGGCCAGATCAGGATCGGTGCCTGCGGCGAACGTCAGCTCGACCCGCGCCGCGCCGGAGGACGAGCTGGTGCCGGAGATGTAGAGCATGTCGTCCAGGCCGGTCATTTTCTGCTCGATGATCTGCGTCACCGTGTTCTCAACGGTCTCCGCCGACGCGCCGGGGAAGAAGGCATCAATGGCTATGGCGGGCGGCGCGATGGGCGGGTACTGCGCCACTGGCATCTGGTAGATCGCCAGCCCGCCCACGGCCATGATGATGATGGCGATGACCCAGGCAAACACGGGCCGGTCGAGAAAGAATTTTGAGAGCATCAGATATCCTTGTGATTGGTCTGGAGCAGATTAGTTCTCAAGCCTCATAACTTTTGGGACGCATTGCTGCGAACAGCTTCAATGGCTGGCTTCACCCAACGAACAGAACGCCGGGAGGTGAACCAACCAAGCCACACGGAGAAGATAAAAATTGGCAGAAGGTATATGACGAGACCCATCGAGGCATCAATTTTGTAATAAAGCGGCGTGATGCTGCGGCCAGAAATCCTGTACCTCAAACGCATCTTGTACGTATTGTCATGCTGCACCTCAATCACCTGGTGTTCGGCGCTTTCCTCAAGCACCGTGAACCACCGGCCTCCGTAAGGGGATTCTCTGACAGAGAGACGAAACATTTCTGGATGTTCTTTGGCAAGTTCAGGAACATTTATCTCTTCCTCACGCCAATGACGAACTCTGAATGTCGGACTGTCACCTGGACCGACTCTCTCCTCCATCACCACAAGGAAGTTGTCTGGCACGCCTTTGGTAAAATCGGTCTGCGCAGGAAAGAAGATGGCCATAAAAAGATAATTCCCCGCGTTAAAACTCAGCAACATCGTTGCTGTAAAAACAAATATAGCGACAATTTTACCAATCAGCCAAAGAGCTGCTATTTTAATTTTGTTGTTCATTGCTTCTTCCTTCTGCCAGCGGCGAAAAACGGCAGCGAAGGGATGTTCAACTGCTGTTCAGAGCCGCTGAACGGCTCCGCAGGTCTGTTCAACTCATCAATGAATATGAACGACGGATTGTAAGGGCGGTTCGCGAACTGCCCTTACGGGTTCTGCCACGTGCTGATTTCTCAAACCACCCTCGAACACTCCCAAAGCGTCTCTGGCGCAATGTCTATGTTGCCCGGCCAGACCACTGTGCCGTTCTCCACGCTGGCCTTCATAAACAACGGCACGTTCTTCAGCATCAGATACGGCTTGCGCTCCAAGTACGGTGCCATGTCGAAGATGCGCCGCTCGTTGTTCTCAAATGTGAGCAGCAAGCTGCGGTTTTCCTGCGGCGCAACGCTGATCACGTCCAGCAAAAGTTGCATAACGCTGCCTGTTGCCTACTTCTGTTGAGCCGACTGCTGATTCCCCTTCTCCGCCGCTCCGCCGCCTTGCGGCTTCTCCCCGAACGGCACGGCATTGACCGCAGCGCCTGGGCGCAGCATGACCAAGCCTTCGACAATGACCTTGTCGCCGGGCGCAAGCCCCTTGGACACCAGCCACTTGTCCTCCACCGCCCGCTCGATGGTCAGCATCCGCATCTCAACTTTGTTCTCCGCGCCGACAACCAAGGCGAAGGGGTCGCCTTTGGGATTGCGCGACACGCCCTGCTGCGGCACGAGCAGGGCCTGCTCCCGAACGCCTTCCTGGATCACGGTGCGGACAAACATCCCCGGCAGCAGCTGGCCCTCCGGGTTCGGAAAAACAGCCCTGAGCAGCACCGAGCCGGTGGTCTGGTCCACGGTGACATCGCTGAACTGAAGCACGCCGTCGAGCGGGTACGGCGCGCCGTTCTCCAGCAGCAGGCGGACGCTGCTCCGGCCTGCTGTGTCCGCGCCAAAGCCGCCGCCGCGCAGCTGAAGCAGCTTGGCCGCCGCCTGCGGCATGTCGGCGTAGATGGGGTCAAGCTGCTGCACTGTGGCTAAAGGCGCAGCCTGATAAGCAGTCACAACCGCGCCCTCGGTGACGCTGGAGATGCCGATGCGCCCGGAGATCGGGGCCGTGACTTTGGTGTAGCCCAGATTGATGCGGGCGGTCTTCACCGCAGCCTCAGCCTGCTGCACCGAGGCTTCGGCTGCCGCAATCGCGCTTCTGCTGCTCTCGACCTGCGCTTCTGCGGCGGCCAGAGTGGCTTCGGCGACAGCGACCTCGGTGGCCGCTTGATCGCGCTGCACCGCCGAATTCACCTTGCTCTTGAACAGCTCGGCGGCCCGCTGGCTGTTGCTGCGGGCGAGACTCAGCGTGGCCCGCAGGCGGACAAGATCAGACTGCCCGGCCTTCAGCGCGGCCCGCGCCCGCTCCGCCGCCTTGCGGGAGGCGAGCAGGCTGGCCTCGGCGTTGTCGAGCGCGGCCTGAAACGGGGCGGGATCAATCTGATACAGGGCCTCGCCCGCCTTCACGTCCGCGCCTTCGGTGAACAGCCGCTTCTGAATGATGCCGCTGACCTGAGGCCGGATTTCCGCCGCCCGGTACGGCGAGGTGCGGCCCGGCAGCCCGGCGGTCAGCTCCACCCTCTGCGGCTGCACGACGACAAAGGACACCGAGGGCATGGGCGGCGGCCCGCCTGGCTTGCCTTGGCCGGGCGGGCCGGACTGTCCCTGCTGCTGGCCGCCGCCTTTGAGCCGCATGACCCAAGCTGTCACATCTTCCATCTTGCAGCTGGCAGTCAGCAGACTGCCGGACAGCAGGACAAGCATCATGCTGCGCTGGTATATCGTTTTCATGGTGTCTCCGATTCTGTCGCAGGGGCAAAAAAATTTTCGCCCCTATCTGATTCCATCAGTCCGTGGAAAAAAATATTAAGAATGATGTCCGGTGATTCAGGATAGGAATGCCGCTCCTCCAGCCAATGAAAAAGGAAGGCGTTGCAGAGGCTGTCCAAAGCCAAAGCGAGATGATACGGCTCGGCAGTCTTGCGGAACAGGCCGCTGGCCATGCCTTCAGCGAAGACGGCCTCCAAGCGGCGCAGCGCCAGCTCGCAGCGTTCGCGGATTTCACTGTCCAATCCGGCCTTGATGTTGAAGCTCGCGCCCCGGTGCTCGGCAAAGTACAGGCGGATGCAGGCCGCGTTGTCCATGTAAATTTTGCCTTTGGCCCGCACGTAGCCGCGCAGCCGCTCCACCGGGCCGCCCTCCGCCGTCAGCGCCTCGCTCAGGGCGGCGTGAAAGCGGTCCGCCTGCTCCGAGATCAGAGCCTTGTAAAGGTCTTCTTTGCTTTTGAAAAATTTATACAGGGTGCCGACCGCGAACTCAGCTTTTTCGGCAATCTCCTGCATCGAGACATTATGATAGCCCTTCTCTGAAAACAGCGCGAGGGCGGCGGCGAGCATGTCCTGCCGCTGCCTGATCTTTTCCCTCTCCCGGCGCGGGAGCTTTCGCTCGTTCATGTGCAGTCAGTCTTGATCTGGTTAAATGACGCTGCCATGCAGAAGATGAAGCGCGGTTCACATTTTAAGCTGAAACTGCGGCTTGTCAAGCGGGAAATACGTGAAACTGGGGGACGGCAAGGCAGGCCGCCGCGCCGCCGCGATTGACATCCGGCGCAAAATTTGGTAGATAAGCAGCAGCGATTCTCATCTGACCCTCCCTGATCTTCCAAACCGACATCAAGTGCATGAAAAAAATCAATCTGACCATTGATGCCGTTGCAGTGTCCGTTCCGCCGGGCGCAACCATCCTCGACGCGGCCCGCCAAGCCGGAATCACCATCCCCACGCTCTGCCATCTGCCGGAGCACAAGTCCGGCGAATGCGGCTCTTGCGGCATCTGCGCCGTGGCCTGCGAGGGCAGGGAGGGCCTGCTGCACGCCTGCTGCACGTCAGCGGCAGACGGCATGGTGATCACCACGGACAGCGCGGAGATCAGGGAACACCGCCGCCAGCGTTTAGCCAGCTTGGCGCAGACGCATTTCGGCGACTGCAAGGCCCCGTGCAACCTCACCTGCCCCGGCTCGATCAACGTGCAGGGCTACATCGCCCATGTCGCCAAAGGGCAGTACGAGGAGGCGGTGCGCTTGGTGATGGAGAAGAACCCCTTCCCCTTCTCGGTCGGACGGCTCTGCCGCCGCTTCTGCGAGAGCCGCTGCCGCCGGGTGCTGGTGGATGAGCCGATTGCCATCAACCATCTGAAACGCTTCACCGCCGACTGGTGCATGAGCAACAAGGCCGATCTCAAGCTGACCAAGTTGCCTGCCACAGGCAGGCGGATGGCAGTGGTCGGCGGCGGCCCGGCTGGACTGACTGCGGCCTACTATTTGGCCAAGAGCGGCCATGCGGTGACGGTCTTTGAGGCGGAAGAGCAGCTCGGCGGCCTGCTCCGCTACGGCGTGCCGGAACACAAGATTCCCAAGGCGGTGCTGGATTACGAGATCGCCACACTGCTCGACTTAGGCATTCAGGTGCGGACAGGCACCCGGCTGGGCAAAGATATGACGCTGGATGAGCTGCGCGAGCAGTTCGATGCGGTGCTTCTCACCGTCGGTGCAGGCATGGATCAGCCGCTGCGCATCCCCGGCGCAGACCTGCCGGGGGTGCTGCCGGGCCTTCAGTTCCTCCGCCGCTATAACACTGGTGTGACCGATGGGCTGCGCGGCAGAACGGCGGCAGTGCTGGGAGGCGGCAACATCGCCTTGGAGAGCGCGCGCTGCCTCCTCCGCCTTGGCTATGAGCGGGTGACAGTGGTCAATCCCCGCGCTGACAAGTCCGAGCTGCCTGCCACACCCGCCACTGTGCGAGAGGCCGAGGGCGAAGGGGCGCAGTTCCTTTTCATGGCTGAGGCCAAAAAGATCAGAGCTGCGGGCAGCGGCCTGGAGCTGGAACTGACCCGCCTCAAGCCCGGCGAACCGGACAAGCGCGGCAAACGCGCTCTGGAGCCGGTTGCTGAGGCCAGCCATCTGCTCCGGGTGGACACGGTGGTTTATGCCCTTGGTCAGCAGGTGAGCGAGGCTCTGGTCGAACTGACCCCGCAGAGCCTGATCAAGCAGGACAGCCGCAGCGGCCTGACCAGCGCAGGCAAGGTTTATGCCGCAGGCGAGGCGGCCAGCGGCTCCCGCGCCTTAATCCAAGTGGTTGCTTCGGCCCGCAAGGCGGCAGAGACCATCCACGCCGCCGTCATGGGCGAGCAGCCTGCGCCTGCCGAAAGCCGCTTCAACTTCACGCGCGGCAAGAGCTTTGAGCAGGTGCATCCCCGCAACTACATCCACTTCCCGGTGCAGATGCGGACCAAGATGCCGGAGCGGCCTTTCCAAGAGGCGGTGCGCGACTGCGGGCAGGTGCGGCTGG
This sequence comes from Candidatus Electronema sp. JC, assembly GCF_048287365.2. Lineage (NCBI taxonomy): Bacteria > Pseudomonadati > Thermodesulfobacteriota > Desulfobulbia > Desulfobulbales > Desulfobulbaceae > Candidatus Electronema > Candidatus Electronema sp. JC. Next base: position 19,815 of record NZ_JBLWEM020000025.1, read on the forward strand.
GCTTTGACGAGCAGCTGGCCAAGCAGGAGGCGGAACGCTGCCTCTCCTGTGGCTGCCGCGCCTACGACCGCTGCGACTTCAAGCAGCTCTGCATCGAGAACAACGTTGACCCGAACAAGACCGGCATGGCCTCTGCGCCGAGCTACGCCAAGGACAGCTCCCACGCCATGCTGGAGGTTGACCTCAACAAGTGCATTTACTGCCGCCGCTGCGTCAACTCCTGCGAGTATAACGCCCTTGACCTGAGCTGCGCGTCACGGGACGAGCAGGGCAGGGCGGTCGGCATCTCGCTCCGTTTCAAGGAAAACTGCGTCCACTGCGGCGGCTGCGCCGACCACTGCTCCACCGGCGCCTTGCAGAAAAAGGACGCGCTGGCGCCGGTGGTCAATGAGGAGCTGCGCTTTGTCCGCACCACCTGCCCCTACTGCGGCGCAGGCTGCCAGATGCAGCTCAAGGTGAAGGGCAACACGATCATGGAGGTGAACAGCGAGCCGGAGCTGCCGCCCAACTACGGCGCGCTCTGCGTCAAAGGCCGCTTCGCCTTCAATTTTGTCCACAGCCGGGAGCGGCTGACCTCGCCGCTGATCCGCCGCGACGGCGTGCTGCAAGAGGCCACGTGGGACGAGGCATATAGCTTCATTGCCAACAAGCTGACCAGCATCAAGGCGGCGCACGGGCCGGATTCCGTGGCGGGCTTCTCCTGCGCCAGAGCGACCAATGAGGAAAATTTCCTCATGCAGAAGTTCATGCGCACGGTGATCGGCACGAATAATATAGATCACTGCGCCCGACTTTGACACGCTCCCACGGTGGCCAGTTTGGCCATCACCTTCGGCTCCGGCGCAATGACCAACTCCATCGCCGACGCAGTGCATGACAAGACCGATCTCTTTTTCATGATCGGCAGCAACCCGGACACCAGCCACCCGACCATCGGTCTGCGCATTCATCAGGCGGTGGACAGGGGCGCAAAGTTAGTTGTGGTTGATCCGCGCAAGACCAAGCTGGCGGAGCGGGCCGACCTCTGGCTGCGCATCATTCCCGGCACCGACGTGGCCTTGCTTAACGGCCTGATGCACATCATCCTCAAGGAAGACCTCTGGGACAGGCAGTTTGTCGCCGAGCGCACCGAGGACTTTGAGGAACTCAAGGAGACTGTTGCCAAGTATCCGCCTGAGCTGGTGAGTCAAATCACCGGCCTGCCTGTGGCGCAGCTGGAGCAGGCGGCGCGGATGTACGCCGCTCCAGGCCGTCATGCCATCTACCACGGCATGGGTATCACCCACTACACCACCGGCACCGACCGGGTCAAGGCCATTGCCAATATGGCCATGCTCTGCGGCAAGGTCGGCGTGGAAGGCGGCGGCTGCAATCCCCTGCGCGGCCAGAACAACGTGCAGGGTGCCTGCGACATGGGCGCGCTCTTCAACACCCTGCCCGGCTACGGCGGTCTGAGCAACGACGAGCTGTTTGACCGCTACGAGCAACGCTGGGGCGTGCAGCTGCCGCGCAAGCCGGGCAAGCCTGCCACCGAGGTCTGGGACAACATCATGCAGGGCGAGATCCGCGCGCTCTATGTCTTTGGTGAGGACCCGGCCATCGCTGATGCCAATATCGGCCATGTGCATCAGGCTCTGAAGGAGCTGGAGCTGCTGATCGTGCAGGACATCTTCCTGACCGACACGGCGAAGGAGGCGCATGTGGTGCTGCCTGCCGCCTGCTTCGCGGAGAAGGACGGCACTTTCACCTGCACCGAACGCAGAGTGCAGCGCGTGCGCAAGGCCGTGGAGCCGCCCGGCCACGCGAAAGCGGACTGGCAGATATTCACCGAGCTGGCCGCGCGGATGGGCTATGACATGGGCTGCGCCAGCCCGGAGGATGTGTTCAAGGAAGTCTGCGAGCTGCTGCCCCAGTACCGAGGTCTCAGCTACGCCCGCTTGGAGCAGGAGGGCCTGCAATGGCCGGTGCCGGATGCGGATCATCCCGGCACGCCGGTGCTGCATGTCAATACCTTCACTCGCGGCAAAGGGCTGTTTGTGCCGGAGGACTATCTCGCGCCCAAAGAGCCGACCGATGCCGAGTACCCGCTGCTCTTCACCACAGGCCGCCACTACGCCCGCTACAACTTCAGCAGCATGACCGGCAAGACAGTGGAGATCGACGAGATTGCGCCGGAATGCCTGGCGGAAGTGAATCCGGCGGACGCGGAGCGTATAGACATGAAGGAAGGCGACATGCTGCGGCTGACCTCGCGGCGCGGCAGCGTGCTGATTCGCGGCACGATCACCGGGCGCAGCCAGCAAGGCACGATCTTCACCACCTACAACTACGCCGAAACGCCGGTCAACTTCCTCACTTTGGATGCCTTGGATCGGCTCTCACGCACGCCGGAGTACAAGCTCTGCGCGATCAGGGCCGAGGTGGTGAGGGACTGAGCCGCGCAGACATCAAGCCTGGGCGAAGAATTTTTCGCCCAGGCTTTTTCCACCGCACTCTGTTTACTGTCTGTCCTCGGCCTGCTCCTCTAGGCTGACCGAGGTCTTCATGCGCACCTGATGCCCCTCTTCTGCCGGAGAGGGGCACCTCCACTGCGCTGTAGCTCATCGGGCCGCCATCGTCTGTAGGAGAAAGCGGCGCAGAGGCTGAATGCCGAGGCCAAGATAGCTGAGACTGGAGATGGCGGCCTGCGCTGACGGAGACGCTGACTAAAAGCGGCGACAGTAGCTGCGGCCCATTGCCCGGCCTTAGCGGACAAAGTCTTGCTCCGCCGCATGTGGATTATCGTCCAGAGAGCCGGAAGCGGTTCAGCAGGGCTTTGGCCGCTACTGCTGCTGCGGCAAGAAAGAGCAGGGTGGCGAAGAGACCTGCCCTGACGCGGACCGATGTCTCTCGTGCCGCAGTTTCCTGATACTGGAAGCGGGGAAACTGCTCATAGTCCTTTCCATTTAGCCGCAGTCCCTGTTCCGCCCGCGTGATAAAGAAGCTGCGCCATTGCTCATGAAACTGATCAAGCTGCTTCATAAAGGCAGCAAAGCGGACAGAGCCATTACCCGACAGTTCGGCAATGATATCCTGCATGACCATTGCCGGCGAGAGGAAACGCAGCCTGTCAGCCAGCTTTCTGCGGTGAGCCAGCACCTGCTGCTGCTCGGCATAGATCGAGTCGCCAACCGACTGAGCGGCTTTGACATTCAGCAGGCGGCGGTAGTTCTTCTCCTGAGCCGTGCCGCGCAGCAGGCCGTCGTCATGCGTGTGGCCGGTGCCAGCGTGCTCCAGCTCAAACTGCGCCTGCGCCGCGTCAAGTTTGGCATCAGCCTGGACCGCACTGTTCCGCACAGCCAGCACCATGACTGAGCGTGTCGGAGCTGGATGCGTCAGCTCGACTGAAGCGTCAATAAAGGCCGGAACAATAAAGACTGAGCAAATCCACAGCACGCTGATGATCAAGGCGTTGCCGGTGGAGTCAAAGCCGAAGCCGTTGACCGCTAAGGCCACCGCGCCCCAGAACAAACCGTAGAGGAGCACCGCCGCCGCCAGAAGCAGTGCTTGGCCGACCGCCGCAGGCGCGGCAAGCAATGTCGCGCCAAACAATGCCAGTACTGCGGTCATGGTTGGCAGCCCGGCCCTCACCAGCAGCTTCGCGCTCATGATCACCCGCAGCGGCACTGGCGACGCGGCATTGAGGGACAATGTGCCCTGCTCGCGCTCGCCGGAGATGATGTTGTAGCAGAGGGCGAGAATGAAAAGCGGCAGCAGGACCGCCAGCATGAAGGCGGGGTCAAAAAGTCCGGTGAGCAGCTGCGTCGGATTGCTGATCTCGTCATCAAAAAGAAAACTTTCTTTGCCTTTGGCCGAGACCGGAACAGCAGCCGGATGAAGGTCGCTTTCCCCGGCGGCCAAAAAGGAGAGCGGCAGCTGAGGGAGTTCAGCCAGCTCCGCTGCGCTGGAGCCGACAAAGATAGTGTTGCCCGGATCGCGGTAGGGGCGGTCCGGCACAGGCATTTTTGCTTCGGCAATCTGCTGCGCCTGTTCCTGCTGGGCAGCCCGTTTTCCCGCTTCAGACAGTTTTAAAGCGGCGGCGGACTGCGCGCGGCTGCTGCTGAAGCTCAGGCCGCTGAACAAGGCGTAGAGCAGGGCGGCGAGCGTCAGAGCGGCTGCCAGCTTGGGAGCCGATTCAGCACGGATTTGGCGCAGTTCCGCCCGGACTGCCGCCGCAAAAGCGTTTCGTTTGTTCATGTTGCAGTTCTCCTGTTACAACGGCTTGACAGCCCGGACAGAAAGGATGGCGAACGCTGCGGCGAGCAGCGTCCAGCAGGCGAGCAGGAGCAGCACCGGCAGCTGATTGGCCGTCACAGTGTCGACCGGCGCAGCGCGGTACGAGAACGACGGCATCTTGGCCCATAATTCGGGCGAAGCCGCATAGGACTCGTCGCCGTTGGCCGCGTTATGAATCAAGTCTTCGCTGGCCATAGTCTGGATCACCCGCCGGTGCTTCTCCACTTCAGAGATGAAATGGAAATGAGCGCGGTTGTCGCTGCCAGCAAAGCTCATAGAGAGCTGCTCGATGGCCAGCGATGGAAAGAGCGGGCCAAGCACAGCCCGGAGCAGGTCTTGCCGGTATATCTTTTCGTAGAGGGCATGAAACGCTGCATCGTAGATGGCATAACCCACCTCATCCGACTTGCGCAGGGAGAGGCCGCGCAGGTTCACCGGCAGCTTCTCCACAGCGTCCACCTTGTATTCTTGCAGCACTGCGGCCAGAAAGGCCGCGTAGGCAGGATGGTCAGTGCTGTGGCCGAAGTCCCGCTTCTTCTGCTCGGCAATCTCGGTCTGGAACTCCAGCATGGTGGGCAGTCTCGGCGAATGCTTCACCACGTCGCTCATGATGCGCGGAACAGCAAAGGAGCTAACAATCCAGAAGCCGATCAGCACGGTCAAAGCTGTGCCGGATGTTCTGGCGCGAGCGGAGATCGCCAGAGTCAAGGCCAGCCAGCCGGACAGATACAGCGCATAGACCAGCAGCAGCCAGCCGCTGCGGGCCAGCAGATCACTGAGCGGGAACTCCGCTGAGGCGCGAAAGAGCCAGAGGGCAGCGGCGGTGCCAAACAGGGCTGGCAGTAGCAGCAGGGCCAGCATGAGGGTAAAGGCGATGCTTTTGCCAGCAAAGAGGTCTGCTGGGGCAACACCGAGACTAAGGAGCTGACGGAGCGTGCCCCGCTCACGCTCGCGGGTGAAGGCCGAGAAGGCAAGGAGGATGATCACCAGCGGCATCATCTTTTGCAGGACAAAGGCCAAGGAGAGGGTGGCGTTCCTGACTGCCGCGCCCCGGTCGCGGGCCGGAGTGAAACTGTCCGGGTTCTGCTTGTGCGCCTCCACCCAGACCGCTGTTCCTTCGTAAAAGGACACGCCGGGGTCAGCTAAGGTCAGCGGACTCCACAGCTTAAAGGCGTACTGGCCAAAGTGGGCCGCAGCATGAGGGTTCTTCGCTCCTTGGCTGGTCCATATCTTGGTGTCCATCGCGGTAGCGGCATTCTGCTCCGCAGTCAGGCGGCGTACCTGCATTGCCCCGAAGATGACGGCGCAGAGGGTGAGCGTCACCGAGATGCCAAACAGCCAGCGGTGGCGGGCCTCACGGAAATGATCGGCCAGCTCCTTGCGGGCAATCCGACTGATGACAGCAGCACGGTTCATGACGCTGCTCCTGAGGAAAGGTTCAGATAAATCTGCTCCAGCTCAATCAGGTCAAGCGAATCTGTGGGATGAGTCTCCAGCAGCTTGCCCTGCCTCATGATCCCGACCCGGTTGCCGCACTGTTTAGCCAGAAACAGATCGTGCGTGACCATCAAAATCGCCATGCCGCGCTCACGCAGCCTGCTCATGATCGCCGCGAATTCATTGGCCGCTTTTGGATCAAGGCCACTGGTCGGCTCGTCCAAGAGCAGAGCCTGCGCATTCTTTGCCAAAGCGATGGCAATGCCCACCTTCTGCCGCATTCCCTTGGAAAAGCCTTTTACCCGCCTGGCAAAGGCTTCTTCCTGCAAGCCCGCCTCCGCCAGCAGGGCGCGCAGCTCTTGCGGCGAATGGTTCTTCCCGGTGGAGATGGCGGCAAAATACTCAAGGTTCTCCAAGGCGGTGAAATTCGGGTAAAGCATCACCGTCTCTGGAATATAGGCCACATGCCGCCGCGCCTCCAGCGGCTGCGCCGCGCTGTTGATACCACAGACCAAGGCTTCACCAGAGCTGGGCATCTCAAAGTTGAGGAAGAGGTTGACCGTAGTGGTCTTGCCTGCGCCGTTCGGGCCAAGCAGGCAGAATATCTCCCCACCGGGTATAGACAGGTTGAGGGAGTCAAGCGCAGGCGTTTTCTGATAGATTTTTGTCAGCGCGCGGGCTTCAAGCATGGTGCTGTCCTTTGGTATGAAAGAGAATGCCGGTCTCCTTGGTGAAGACCGGCAGGAAGGGTTGATAACAACTGCGCCGCGTTGATTAAAAAGACACGTCCAGCTTTACCAAGAAGGCTCTGCCGCTGCGGAAGCTGGCATCATCGCCCTTGTCCGAATCAAGGAGGTTGTCCGCTTCCAAGCTCAGGGTGAGCTTGTTGACAAACATCTCCTTCCAGTCAATTTCCTTCCACAGCTTGGCATCAACCACGGAATGGCCGTCTATGGAGGTCTTGTTCTGATTGTCCTTATACTGCTTGCCAGTGCAGGTGAGCGTGCCGCTGAGGCCGAGGCCGTACTGATTCCAGACGTAGGCTGGGACAAGGGAGAAGCTGTGTTCCGGCACATAGGGCAGATTCAGGCCGCTCTCTTTGTTCTCGGAATCGGTGTAGGTGTAGGAGGCGTTGAGGGAGAAGGCGTTCTGCTCAAATCTGGTCATCAGCTCAAGCCCTTGGGTCGTGGCCTCGTCCACATTGCGATAGAGCATGAGCGGCAGGCCGTCATACATCGCGCCAGTGTCCTCGACAATCACCATGTCTTCCACATCATTGCGGAAGAGACCCGCGCTGGTCATCAGCTGGCCGTCAAGCAGCCACTGCTCAATGCTGGCCGAATACCCCATGCCCACTTCCGGCTTCAGGTCAGAGTTGGACTGGTTGTAATAGTCGCCGTGCCGGTAGGGGATGTCGTAATAAAGCTGGCGGATAGTGGGCGATTTGAAGGCCCGTCCCGCAGAGGCCCGCAGGCTGGTGGAATCAGACAGGTTGTACATCGCGCTCAGTTTCGGGTTGATCTCGCTGCCAAAGACCGAGTGGTCGTCAAAACGGAAGCCGCCCACCAGCGTCAGGTCATCAAGCAGCTTGAACTCATCCTGACCGTAGAGGCTGGCAGTGTCCACATCCTTGTTCACTGTGGTGGTGCTGCCGTTGGGGTTGTCAATCAGGTAGTCTATCGCCTGCTGCTGGAATTCGGCCCCCATGACCAGCGTATTCTGGGCATTCACCTGCCACGTGTGCTGGGCCTCAGCTTGGTTGAAATTAATTGTGCCGTATTTGTAGCCGTTGATGTTGCCCGGCGTGCCGTGAACAAAGTCCCAAGTATAGGTGTAGCCCTTGAAGGCGAGTGTCTGCCCGTCCGCCAGTCGCCATTCCATACCCGGCGCAATGCGCCAGCTGTCCTCGTCCCGGTTGCCCTCTTTCTCGTAGTTGCTGGCCTCGCCTTTCAGAGAGAGGTCAACCTTGTCGCTGGCTGCCAGATTCATCTTAGCCAGCAGCGAATGCCGGAGCGATTCAAGCGGACTCTGGCTGACATCCTCTGCCGACTCGTAGTTGTAGCTGACCAAGTAGCCGATTTTGTCAACGGGCCGGTCGCCGAAGGAGGCATACGCCTGTTTGGTGCTGCGGTAGTCGCCGTCATCGTCAGGCTGAGTGATGCTGCCGTCGCTGTTGACCTTCTCTTTCACCGTGTACCAGCCATACGCAGCACCAGCCTTGCCGCTGGGCTTGTCCGGGGTGTCCTTGGTGATGATATTGACCACGCCCGCCAAGGCATCGCTGCCGTAGAGCGCGGAGCTTGGCCCTTTGACTACTTCGATGCGCTCAATCATATCCACCGGAAGCTGGTTAAGGCCAACTCCGTATTCGCCCATGCCGCCGCTTTGGCCGCAGCCCATGACCCGCTGCCCGTCAATCAGCACGAGGCCGTAGCCATCATTGAAGTTCAATCCGCGCATATTGGCCCGCCAGCTATAGGTGCCAAGCACGTCATCATGCACCGAGGTGTTGATGCCCGGCACAGTCTTCAGCACATCAATGGCGTTCTGCGCATTGCTCTGCTGAATGTCCTGCTGATTGAGCAGCACAGTCTCCACCGGTGTGTCCTTGAGCGAATGCGGTGTCCGGGTTCCTGTCACCACCACTTCGTCGAGCAGTGCAGACGATCCTGCGGCAGTTTGCTCGGCTGTGACGACCCCCGCCATAAAGGGACTGATAGACATAGCCGCTGAGGCAACTGCGAGGGCTGCCTTCCGTTGTTGTACGCGTTTCATAATCTGCGCTCCTCTTGACGATGAATTGATAAATATCCACACAAAACAGACCTCAATGTAACTCAAAGCGCACCGGCACTTTCACCCACATCGCCTTTCGTCTGCCGCCGACTGTGCCGGGCTTGAACCGCCAGCCGCGCACTGAGCTGAGGGCCGCCTTGTCCAAGATGCTGTGGCCGCTGCTGGCAAAGAGGCGGAGATCGGAGACAGAGCCGTTCGCGTCAATCAGCGCCTCTATAGTGACCACGCCTTGCAGGCCGCGCCGCCGGGCCTGCATCGGATATTCAGGCGGCGGATTGCTGGCGTAAAGCGGCGCGGCCTCCTGATCGCCTGCGCCGGACGAGGCAGAACTGCTCTCTGCCTGCCGCTGGCGTGACGGCTGCGGCACATAGTCACGCTGCCTCCTCCGCTCCTGCTGCGGCTCAACGCGCCGGGGCGGCGGCTCCTCCCAGACCTGCTCCTCAACGACTTCAGCGAACTGCTCAACCGGCGGCGGGGTGTATTCTTCCACGATCTCTTCCTGCACCGGTTCAGTTTCGACAATTTCCTCCACCGGCTCAGTCTCGACAACTTCTTCCTCAAAGACTTCCTCCTGCGCAATCACTGGCGCAGGCTCTTCCCAGACTGCTGGTTCCGGCTCCGGCAGCGGCGGCAGCGTCTCCAGCGGCCTCAATGCAGGCTGGCTGACAGCAAAGTTGTCAGGCAGGCGCGGCAGCTGACGGAGAATGCGGCCCTGAGCAGGAGGCGCAGGCGCGGGCGGCAGCGTGCTCAAAGGCTGCGGCGCGGCAACGGCGGCAATGTCAGGCGGGGGCGGCAGGGCGCGGGTCATTCTGGCTTGAGCAGGCGACAAGGTCTCCAGCGGCGCCAGCGCGGCAGGAGTGACTGCCGGAGGCGGCGGCAGCCTGCGGGCCACCCGGCTCTGCTGGGGCGGCAGCTGCTCCAAGGGCTTATGCTGCGCCTTCTTGATTGCCGGAGGCGGCTTCAGCCGCTTGACCACCTTGCTCTGCGGCGGCGGCAGCGTTTCCAGCGGCTGCCGCTCCACTGGCTTCAGCTCCGGCGGCGGGAGCAGCTCTTTGACAATCTTCTTCTGCGGCGGCGGCGGCGGGGGCGGCTGCCGCAGGGTGACGGATATCTTCTCCGGCTTGGGCAGCTCAATGGGCCGGTTTTCCATCTGCCAGGAAAGAAACGCGCTGTGCAGGGCCAAAGTCAGCAGGCCAGCAGGCAGCAGGCGCTGCGCCGCCTCGTTCATGGGGCCTCCTGCAATGTGGCTTGCAGGGAGATGCGGGACAGCCCGGCCTGAGTGACGCTGTCCAAGACGCTGTACAGGCTCTGGTAGGAGACCGTCTTGTCGGCAAATATCTGGAGATCAAGCTCCTTGCCCTGCGGGGCCTTGGCCTTCTTCTCCGTCAGGATCTCCTTCAGACGCTCAATGCCGCTGAAGGCCGCGCCTCCATCGACCGAGATTCGCAGCCCGCCTTTGTCCGACTCAATAGTGATGCTCACCGCCTCCTGCGTTTCCAAGGACGCGCTGCTTGACTGCGGCAGATCGAGCTGCTTGCCATGATGCACGGCCATCGAGAGCATGGCGTAGATGAAGAAGACGAGCAGGAGGAAGACGATGTCCATCAGCGGAGTCATCTCCATGCGCACCGGCGGAATGCCTTTCCTCGACAGCTTCATTTGGCCTGCTCCTGCGCGCGCGTCTTCCGCCAGCCGACCTCAAGGCGGGTGGCGTATTTCTCCATGAAGTGGATGGCGTGCTCGACCCGGCTGCGGAAGTAGTTGTAGGGAAAGACTGTGGCGATGGATATGATCAGCCCGGCAGCTGTGGTGAGCAGCGCTTCGGCGATGCCGCCGGTGACGAGCTTGGGATCCGGTGTGCTGCTCGCGCCCAGCATCTTGAAAGCGGAGATGATGCCGGTCACGGTGCCGAGGATGCCGAGCATTGGAGCGACCGTGATCATGGTGTCCAAGACCGGCATGAACTGCGACATCCGTTTGACAATCTGCTGCGACTCGTCTTCCATGGCCTTGGCCATGTCATACTCGCGGTGGAGAATGCCGACGTTCAGCACCCGCACCACCGGATCGGCGCAGCCAGCGGTCTTCTCCTCAATCTGCTCCCATTCGCCGCGCTGGGCTAAGAGCAGCACCTCGTCGCGCAGAGGGCGGTTGCGCCGCCGGGCAATGCCGAGCCAGAACAGGGCGCGCTCGATGATGATGGTCAGCACGATCACCGAGCAGGCCAGAAGCGGCCACATCACCGGGCCGCCGCTTCGCATGATTTCCCACATTGCTGCTGTCTGCATTGTCTTCAGTAAAGTAAGCGAGTTATGAAGGATATGCCGGAAGAATGGCTGCGGACTGCGCATGGCCGCCTGACACTCATGAGCATGAGTGCCTGAGCATCATGTGCATGAGAGGCTCAGTCCTGCACGCATGAGCATTCAAATCCTAAGCATTCAGAATTTGAACGCCCATGCAGCAGCCGCGCTCCTGCTCAATACCGGACAGAGAAGGTCAGCATGGCGGAGAACGGCGCGCCCTGATAGAAGCTGGCTTGGCCGTTCCGGCTGTCGTCAGAGGCGCTGATGGCCGAAATGTACTCCTCGTCAAAGAGGTTGTTCAGCTCCAGCGAGAGCTTCATCTCCTTGCTTTGCAGCAGGGGCGGCAGCAAATAGCTCATGCGCAGGTCAGCGACAAAGGCGGAGTCCACTTCGTTCTGGTTCTCAGAGTCGGCGTAGCGCTCGCCGAGCCAGCGCAGCATTGGCGCAACCTCGAATTGCCGCCAGTTCCAGATCAGGCCGGTCTTGACCATCAGCTCCGGCGTGTCAACCACCTGATTGCCCTCAGTGGGACGGAGCTTGCCTGCATAGCTCAGATCCTCGTCATAGGTCATCGAGGTCCAAGTCGGATTGACAAAGGCGGTGAGACTGCTGCTGACATAAGCGTTCACCTCCAAGTCAAGGCCATAGCCGGTGGCCTTGCCCACGTTCTGCTGATAGTTCAGATCAACACGGGGATCGTAGATGGTTGTCAGCAGGTTCTTGTGCTTGCCGTAGAAGAAGGTCGGCGCGATCTCGAACATGCCCGCAGTCCAGCGGAAGCCGAGGTCGAAGATGTCCGCCTGCTCGAAGTCGTAGCCTGCGAAGAGATCTTGCAGGCCGATGCCCTGCGCCTGAAAGACCGCCCTGTTCTGGTTGTAGATGTTGTGCAAGGGCAGATAGGAGTAGGGCCTGATGAAAGTCTTGCCGTAGCTGGCCCTGCCTTCCAGCTCGCTGCTGAACCGCCAGGCGGCGGCGGCAGTGGGCAGCCAGATGTCCAAGGTCTTCTCCTCCTGATCAATGTCAGGAGCGCGTTTCAGGGCGTAGGGCGCGGTTTTGTCGGAGATGTAGCCTTTGCTGCCCGCCTCGGTGTAGTGGAAGTACTTGAGGCCCGCCTGCCAGTCAAAGTCGCCGCGCGCGCCTGCCAGCTTGACATAGGGGCTGTTGACATAGCTGTCGTCGTCGCTGACTGTCATGCGGCCATAGCCCCGGTATGCGAGGCCGGAGCCGGTGAGAGCGTAGTTCTGGGTGAGTATGCTGCTGTCTGAGCTTTCTATATGATAACCCAGCGTGCCTTTCATGCTGTCATGCTCCAGCATGGCCTCAGCAACCAAGCCGGTGTGCTTGATGTCACGCAGACGCTTCTGCGCGCTGGCCGGCGTGGCTACCGCATCAGGAGTCAAAGCCGGAGCCGGTTTCGGCGCGATGCCCTGCGTGATTTCCGCGTCTTCCTTGGTATGATACGGCTTGAAGGTCAAACGCAGGGCATCTGAGGCCCGCACCGTCAGGATGGCCAGCAGGTCGTCATTCTGATACTCGCCCCGGTTGTAGTCATAATACTCGAAGTCCTTGTCAGCGTCTCCGGTGAGGGCGGCATTGAAGTCCTTCTCGTAGTTGGCGGAGAGGCTCTGCGCCTCCTTCCAGTTCAGCGGGCGGTAAAGATGCTGCTCAAGGTCGTTGTGGTTGTACCAGAGCTTGACATCCGCCTTCTCGCCGAGCGGCTGCGTCAGAGACAAGTTGGCGTTGTTGCGCGGCCCCAGCTCGCCTTCGCCACGCCATTTGTCCGCCTGGCTGAAGGAATAGGAACCGGAGACGGCAGTGCCTGTCTCTGCCGCCGGGCAGCTGTCTAAGCGGACATAGCTGCGGGTGTAGCTGTTCGAGCCGAGGCTCTGCTTGAAGCGCAGGCCGAAATCTCCGTTTGGCCAGTCAGGGCGCAGCTCAACCGCGCCGCCCCGCGAGCCGACTCCAGTGCCGATGTCGCCCGGTATCGCGCCCTTGTAGATGGAGATGCCGCGCATGTTCTCCATGTCATAGAGGTAGTCGCGCGGGCCGATGGGATTGCCGCCATGATTGGGCATTCCCTCCACGGTCATCGCGCCCATCGAGCTGCGCACGCCGCGCACCCGGACGCTGCTCATCTCCGCTGCCAAGCCGGTGCTGTCTGCGCTTTCCACGTTGATGCCCGGCAGCATGTCCAAGGCGCTGTACACGCTGGTGCTGGCCTTCGCGCCTTGCATCTCAATGCCTTTGGGCGTGATCTCGCTGCCGGTGTACACAGTCTCGCTGGCCTGCATCGACGGCGTGATCAGCTTGTCGCCGGTCACCAGCACTTCCGCCATTTCTGTCTCCGCTGCGGCGGCCTGTCCAGCCAAGGCTGCGGCGGTCAGTCCCAGCAGGGCGCTTTTCCGGTATCTCTTTGCGCGCACGTTCATTCTTCCTTTCTTTGAAATGAGTGTCAGTATTGCATGGGTTCAAGATTTGATACTCACCCTTAAACCATATTCCGCCCGCCCGCGCAATGAGGCGGAAAACTCATTTTTCTGGGTGAAATGCCCAGATGGCCGGGCAGGGCATAAAAAAACAGCGTCGGCGGCAGGAGGAGAGAGGCTGCCGCCGACGCTGTCTGACTGCGTCGCGCCTGCGGATGATTCCAGCTCTCCGGGGCTGAAGCGAAGGGCTGGAGGAGATATGTGCGGTTTCCGCTGACGCGGCAGGCGTTGCCCGGATGAGACAGGAGGCTGGGGCGCACGATGCGCGCCGGGGGCCTGCCGGAGAAAGGGCAGGGCAGTCTCAGTCCGTTTTTCCTGCTGGTGTCAGGAAACCATATTTCACCCGCCCGCGCAATGAGGCGGAAAGCTCATTTTTCTGGGAGAACTGCCCGGAAAGCCGGGCGGATGACACGCTGCTGCCGGATCACAGGAGGCAGCCTGAGCTGTCCAGCGTTTTCAGCTCAATATTGCAACACGGCCTTGCGGAAATGTGACAGCTTTTCTTTTTTGCAGACAAGCTGACAACACCCGCCGCGCTGTCAGGTCTGGTCAAGCTCCTGAGAAATCAGACATAGCGTCCAGACTGCTCCTTGGCACAAGGCTTGCAACACCCATTGCGCCAATCTCTTTCCAAGGAGCAATCATGAGCAAGCCGCATCCCGACTACATCTCGACCACCAACGCCTGCAAGCTGTGCAGGCCGCTCGGTGCCTGCCTGGCCTTCAAGGGCATTGAGGGCGCGGTGCCCTACCTGCACGGCTCGCAGGGCTGCGCCACCTACATGCGCCGCTACATTATCAGCCATTACAATGAGCCGATCGACATTGCCTCGTCGTCGCTGTCCGAGAAGAACGCGGTCTACGGCGGCGGGCCGAATCTCAAGCTGGGTCTGACCAACGTGGCGCAGAAGTACCGCCCGGCACTGATCGGCATCGCCACCACCTGCCTGACCGAGACCATCGGCGACGACGTGGCCCGCTATCTCTTGGAATACGCCAAGGACACCGAAGGCTCGGAAGGGCTGCCGGAGTTCGTCCATGTGGCCACGCCGAGCTATGCCGGAACGCACATGGAGGGCTTCCACGGCGCAGTGCGGGCGGTGATTGAGCAGCGGGCCAAAGGCGGGCCGCGCAGCGAGACCGTCAACCTGCTGCCCGGCTTTGTCTCCTCGGCGGACTGCCGCCTGCTCAAGGAGATCATGGCCGATTTTGGCCTGAACTGCACCATGCTGCCCGACTTGGCCGAGACCATGGACGGCCCGGCCCTGCTGGAGTATGAGAAGATTCAGTCCGGCGGCACGCCCTTGGCCGCGATCACCGCGATGGGCCGCAGCCAGGCCACCATCGAGTTTGGCCGCACCCTGAGCGACAGCCTCAGCGGCGGCCTTGCCTTGCAGAACACGTTCAAGGTCAGCCAGCACCGGCTTGGCCTGCCCATCGGCATTGAGGAAAGCGACCGCTTCTTCGCCCTGCTCGCCCAGCTGAGCGACCTGCCGATTCCTGAGAAATATCGCAAGGAGCGCGGCAGACTGGTGGATGCCTACGTGGACGGCCACAAGTACGTCTTCGGCAAGAAGGCGATTATCTACGGCGAGGAGGACTTGGTCGTCGGCCTGACCGCGTTCTTAGCCGAGATCGGCATCATGCCGGTGCTCTGCGCGTCCGGCGGCACATCGGGCAAGCTGGCCGCAGCTATTGCCGAAGTCACCGGCGACATACTTGCCGAGCAGCCGCAGGTGCATGAGGGCGCGGATTTCTTCGACATCGCCGAAATCGCGGAGAGCCTTGCCCCAGACCTGCTTGTCGGCCACTCCAAGGGCTATCCGCTCGCCCGCAAGCTGAACATCCCGCTCATCCGGGTCGGCTTCCCGATCCATGACCGTGTCGGCGGCCAGCGCGTCCTCCACCTCGGCTACAGCGGGGCGCAGCAGCTCTTCGACACCGTCACCAACGCGCTCATCGCCAAGAAGCAGGACGATTCGTCAGTCGGCTACTCCTACATGTGACAGCCTGCTCTTCCTCTCCGTTCAGCACGCCGCCCGGCGCGGAGCGGAGACGGAGGGCGCGGCTACGCCGTCTCAACCTTCAGCACATCCACCAGCCTGCCGCCATACTTGCTGCGGATCATCTCCTTCAGCTCGGCGTATGCGTTCACCCGGATGCTGAGGCTGCTGACTGCCGAATCAGCGAATCCTTGCAAGGTGACTGCGCCGTTCGCAGTGACGCTCACCGCCGCGCCTGTCTTTCCTCCCTCTGTCATATCCAGCAGGCTGAAGAGCAGCGCGTCTTGGCGCATGTCAAGCACGGCCTGAATGCGCAGGATCGTGTCCGCCGCCACACTGCCGCCGGTGACGCTGACATGCGGGCTGCTCTCTTTGCCGGTGAGGATGCCAGCTTCCGGCGGATTCGGGTGGCCCATCTTGGTCAGTGTCAGCGGTGTGCGCAGCATTCTGGCATACGTCCCGGTGCGCAGGGTGCCGTGTTCGCTGTAGCGGGTGGTGACGGAGATGCTGCATTCGTTGTTCCACGGATGGGCCTGCGCCGGGATGTCCGGCATGAGGATGATCTCGCTGTCCTCGATCTTGCCGAAGCGTGTCTGCACCGTGCGTCCGCCCGCCGTGCTTTCGATCACGCATTCGCCCGCGCCGGGCTGGCTGCGGTCAAAGAAGAGGTCATTGCCCGTCAGCTGGAGCAGGCCAGCCGGGTTGAGCACGTCCTTCAGGCCAAGCACCGTGTCCTGCGCCGAGCTGATCAGCGGCAGCTTCTGCGCCAAGGGCAGGCGTTCCGTCCTGGCATCGCGGCGGACATTCTCGACCAAGGACTGCGAGGCATGGACGCGCACATGCAGGCATTCCTCCAGCGGCGGCAGCGGGTCGTCCGGGCTGGGTAATGGTGATTTATGAGTGACAAGGCGGGTCGCACCTGAAAAATATATTGAATTTATCATTAAAAACAATATAATAGCGAAAAGCGGACTTTCGGGTACGCCTTCACCGCTTGGCTTTCAAAGGAGGGATTGTCCGC
>NZ_JBLWEM020000026.1:0-7684 GCF_048287365.2 Candidatus Electronema sp. JC
AAGGAGATCGACTCGGAAATTCAGAGAAAAACCGACGGCGACGCCAGCCTGAAAAAGCAGCGCGAGCTGCTGGACAGCGTCCCCGGCCTCGGCGTGAAAACCATTCCTGTCCTGCTTTCTTTTTTCAGCGGAAAACGCTTCAGCAGTCCCCGCCAGGCGGCGGCATATGCCGGGCTTGATCCGCGTCAGCACGAATCCGGCAGCAGCGTCCGCAGAAAGCCGAAAATCTCGAAAATGGGTCATTCTTTTCCCCGCAAGGCGCTTTACATGCCCGCGATGGTCGCGGTCACGCGGACAGAATGGGGCAAGACCTTCAAGGCCCGCCTCGCCGCGAACGGAAAACCGCCGATGGTCATCATCTGCGCCATGATGCGAAAGCTCGTCCATGTCGCTGTCGGCATCCTCAAATCAGGCAAAATGTTTGATCCGGCCTTGCATGGTGCTTGACGCGGACAACAGTATCTACATTCCCGCCATCTTTTCCTTCAGCTCGTCGTAGTTTTCCTGAACCGTGTTGATACTGGGATGCCCGTCAGGGAGCTTGGCCTTGAGTATGGTCAAGGCACGTTGATACAGCGGCTCGGCTTCGGCATATTTGCCCTGCGCGTAATACAGCAAGGCCAGATTGTTTAGGCTTGTTGCCACCGAAGGATGGTCTTCGCCCAGCGTTTTCTCCGTGATCTCCAGAGCGCGTTTGTATAGCGGCTCCGCTGCCTCGTAGCGGCCCTCCGATTCATACAGCAAGGCCAGATTGTTCAGACTCGCCGCCACGGAAGGATGGTCTTTGCCCAGCGTTTTTTCCCAAATCTCCAGAGCGCGTTTGTGCAGCGGCTCCGCTTCAGCGTATTTGTCCTGCACTCTGTACAGCTCTGCCAGATTGTTCAGACTCTCCGCCACGTCGGGATGTTTTTTGCCCAGCGTTTTTTCCCTTATCTCCAGAGCACGTTTGTGCAGCGGCTCCGCTTCAGCGTATTTGTCCTGCGCTCTGTACAACTCTGCCAGATTATTCAGGCTCACCGCCACCGAAGGATGGTTTTTGCCCAGCGTTTTCTCCAAGATCTCCAGAGAATGCTGATACAACGGCTCCGCCTCCTCGTAGCGGCCCAGTGTTTTATACAGCGCACCCAGATTGTTCAGGCTTGTCGGCACGTCGGGATGGTCTTTGCCCAGCGTTTTCTCCCAAATCTCCAGCGCACGCTTGTGTAGCGGCTCCGCTTCAGCGTATTTGCCCTGCGCATAATACAGCAAGGCCAGATTGTTCAGGGCCGTCGCCACCGAAGGATGTTTTTTGCCCAGCGTTTTCCCCCTGATCTCCAGAGAACGCTGATACAGCGGCTCCGTCTCCGCGTAGCGGCCCTGCGCGTAATACAGCGCGGCCAGATTGTTCAGGCTTATCGCCACCGAAGGATGGTTTTTGCCCAGCGTTTTCTCCCAAATCTCCAGAACACGTTTATGTAATGGCTCCGCTTCCTCGTAGCGGCCCTGCGCTCTGTACAGCTCTGCCAGATTGTTCAGGCTCGTTGCCACGTCAAGATGGTCTTTGGTGGCCTTCCAGCTCAAGGCAAGCCCGCCCACAACCGCCATTGCAGCGAGGATGAAAAGCAAAATCATCCCCCAGCGCAGCAGCGGGCCGTTCAGCTTCTTGCTGCTCAAAAACAGTGGCTTGATGATCAGGGCGAAAACAAACAGCCCGAAGCCCGCCAAAACCAGCGGGTGTCGCAAATGCTCAATCCAAACCCTCACCTCGTTCATCGCCCGTTCCTCCTTGTCTTCCGCGCAGGCCGATTCCCGCCGCATCGGCCCATTATTCTCCAGATGCAGCGGAACTGCAAAGAAAATGTCCTGCCGTACCGGCGCGGCCTCCCTGCGCTTCTTGTGCAGGAGCAAACGTTCCTTTGCCAAGAGGAAACGCTTCTTCAGTGGGAGCAGGCATTCCTTTATGAAGAGCAGACAATCCTCCGGCAGGAGCACGCGCTTCTTGCGCAGGAGCCGCAGCTCCTTCATCAGGAGCAAACACTCCTTTATCTGCCGCTGATGAAGAAACGTCAGCAGGTTTTCAAGGAATGACTGCTCTTTTCACTTGCGCGTTAGGAGCGTTCAGAGCTATGCTTTCTTCCGACACTTCTTTGTCAGCAGCAGTCATTCCTCTGCCACGGCCTGCGGCAGCTCCGCCGCATCCCCTTCCGGCAGGGAAAATCCCTTTCCGCAGGAGAAGACAGCATGGCATACCGAAGAAAGACCTCGAACATCCTCAACGCCGCGCAGACCCGCGCCGCCAATCTCAAGGCGATTGATCCAAACTTGGATCTGGGCAATGAACTGACTGTCGCCGACTATGAAAGCCGGATCGCAGCGGCGCAAAACGTCTTGGACAGCTACAACATTCAGCTCGCCAAGGCGGACGCGCTCGGCAACGACTTCAAAGCAATTGAAAAGGAAGTGCGCGCCTTCTCGTCACGGATGCTGGCTGGGGTCGGCGTGAAGTACGGCAAGGACAGCAACGAGTACGAGATGGCAGGCGGCACCCGCAGCAGCGAAATCAAGCGGAAAAAGAAGCCGGAGGAGCCTCCGGCCTAAGCGGCGCATTTTTTCCTTGCCGCATCGCAACAGGATGTTCTTGCTGTTCTTCAGTCGTTATGGTAAGAAAGCAGGGCAGCATTGCCGCCGCACCGTTGCGGCGGCTCATCACGCACACTCCGTCAGTGTCCCTTGGTGTTCCATGACTGGAATCGGACGTGGAGTGGAGGAACAACCATAAAGCAGGAAAGGAGCAATAATGGCAGTGCAAGTCACCATGCGGCAGATGCTTGAGGCCGGTCTGCATTTCGGACATCAGACCAGACGCTGGAACCCGAAGATGAAACCGTTCATCTACGGGCCGCGCAACGGCATCTACATCATCAACCTTGACGCGACCATGCGGATGTTCCGCAAGGCCTGCACCTATCTGACCGATGTGGCAGCCAACGGCGGCACCATCCTCTTTGTCGGCACCAAGCGTCAGTCGCAGGCGGTGATCAAGGAAGAGGCCGCGCGCTGCGGCATGCCGTATGTCAATCACCGCTGGCTTGGCGGCATGATGACCAACTTCCAGACCATCAAGAATTCGGTTGACCGTCTGAAGAAGATTGAGGCCATGCAGAAGGACGGCAGCATCAACCGCTTCCCCAAGCATGAGATCCTGCTGATGGAGAAGGAGCGGGTCAAGCTGGAGCGCAATGTCGGCGGCATCAAAGACATGCGCAAGCTGCCGGACGTGCTCTTCATCATTGATCCCCGCAAAGAAGAGATCGCGGTGGACGAGGCGCGGAAGCTGGGCATTCCTGTGGTCGCCCTGACCGACACCAACTGCAACCCGGACGGCGTTGACTACCTGATTCCCGGCAACGACGACGCGATCCGCGCCGTGCGGCTGATCGCGGGACAGGCTGCGGAGGCTGTCATTGAGGGCAGAGGCGTTGCCGGCGAGGCCATTCCAAGCAACATCGACGAGCTGGAAGCGGCCATGACCGCGACCGCCTTCGCCGAGCCTGCTGTCTGATTGCAGCGCAGAGGGGCGGCTCTTGCAGCCGCCCTTTTCATATAACGACTGAGCCGGGCGCACTGTCCCGGATGATTTATTTTTGAGGAGACAAGAATGGAAATCACCAGCCAGATGGTCAAAGAGCTGCGCGAGAAGACCAACGCGGGCATGATGGACTGCAAAAAGGCGCTGGCCGAGACCGGCGGCGACATGGAGAAGGCAGTTGACTTTCTCCGCCAGAAGGGCTTGGCCGTTGCTGCCAAACGCTCAGGCCGCGCCACCTCTGAAGGCGTGATCGAGTGCTATATTCACGGAGTCGGCAAGCTGGGCGTGATGGTTGAAGTCGGCTGCGAGACCGATTTCGTCGCCAAGACCGACCAGTTCAAAGCCTTTGCCAAAGACGTGGCCATGCACATCGCCGCCGCCAATCCGGTGGCCATCCGCCGCGAGGACATGCCGCAGGACATGATCGCCCGCGAGCGTGATGTGTATCTCAGCCAGGTCAAAGAGGAAGAGGCCAAAAGCGGCAAAGCCAAGCCGGAGAACATCGTCGCTAAGATCGTTGATGGCAAGATCGACAAGTTTGTCGCCGAGAACTGTCTGCTGGAGCAGAAGTTCGTCAAAAATCCCGATGTCTCGATTCAAGACCTGCTTAACGAGCTGGTTGCCAAGATGGGAGAGAACATCACCGTGAAACGCTTCGCCCGCTATCAGCTCGGCGCGTAAGAAGACCAAGTCCCCGGCCTGCGGCAGCCGGGGCGGACAAACTGCGGCCCGCGCCCCTTTCCAGTTCCCACATCCGACGGAGATTTCAAGACCATGCAATATCAGCGCATCCTCCTCAAACTCAGCGGTGAAGCCCTGATGGGCGACGGTGCCTACGGCATCAGCCCTGCGATGATTCAGTTTGTCGCGCAGGAAATCAAGACGGTGCATCAGCAGGGCGTGCAGCTAGGATTGGTCATCGGCGCGGGCAATATCTTTCGGGGTGTGGCCGGAGCCGCAGGCGGCATGAACCGGGCCGTTGCCGATAACATGGGAATGCTGGCCACGGTGCTGAATGCCTTGGCCATGCAGGACGGGCTGGAGCGGAGCGGCGTGCCCTGTAGGGTGCTGTCGGCCATCGCCATGCAGAATGTCTGCGAATCGTACACCCGCGCCGCCGCGCTGGAGCATCTGGAGCAGGGCAGGGTGGTGATTTTTGCCGCTGGCACAGGCAATCCTTATTTCACCACTGACACCGGCGGGGTGCTGCGGGCCTTGGAGATCGGCGCGGATGTGATGATGAAGGCCACGCGGGTGGACGGCGTGTATGACCGCGACCCGGAGAAAGACAAGAACGCCGTCCGCTTTGACCGCCTGACCTACACCAAGGTTTTGCAGGATCAGCTCCGGGTCATGGATGCGGCTGGCATTTCCCTTGCCCGTGATAACAATCTGCCGGTCTTAGTCTTCAATATGAAGAAGGAAGGCAACATTGCCCGCGCTGCGGCTGGGGAGCAGGTGGGGACATTGATTATGGCATAGCTGACGAAAAAAATGAAACTGAAAGTGATTATCCATCAAGCTGAGGAAGGCGGTTATTGGGCAGAAGTCCCGGCGATTCCAGGATGCGCCACGCAGGGGGAAACAATTCAAGAATTGATTCAGAACATTTATGATGCCGTGGAAGGATGTTTGAGTATCGACATGGACACGATTCCCATAGGTGCCACTGACCAAGTCATGGAGCTTGCAGTCTGAAATGAAGGCTGTCAGCGGCAAGGCAATGAGTTTATTGCTGGAGAAGAAGGGCTGGACGCTTGCCCGTGTTACAGGTAGTCACCATATTTTCGTCCGTGACGGAAGCAATCTGCGGATAACGGTGCCAGTTCATGGCAACCACGATTTGAAGACAGGTCTTCAACGCGCCATCATGAAGCAGGCTGGAATTACTGAAGAGGAGTTGTAAGAGAGAAAGCAGTATGCTTGCACCGGCTTTCAATATGAAGAAGGAAGGCAACATTGCCCGCGCTGCGGCTGGGGAGCAGGCAGGGACGTTGATTGCTGCTGGCTGACCTGATGCTATAATGTTCAGTTTATGAATATTTCATACTGCTTGGCTGCCGATTTCAATTGTTATGCGATTGAATACAGAATCCATGCGGTCCGCCGCATGTTTCAGAGGGATATTCACGAAGATGATGTCGAATATGTCCTTGAGCATGGGGCGATTATTGAAAAATACGATGAAGATTTTCCCTTGCCCAGCCTGCTGGTGAATGGCCTCGCGTTGAACGGCAGACCGCTTCACGTGGTGGCTGGAATCAATAATCAAGAAAGGATTATTGTGATCATCACTGCATACGAGCCTGATCCTGTCAGATGGTCAGGTGATTTTACGGGGAGAGTTCAATGAAGTGTGCAATCTGCCGTTCAGGAAATACTGAAAAAGGTTTCGCAACAGTCGTCTTGGAGAAAGAGGATACCGTATTAGTCTTCAAACGAGTTCCTTCAGATATTTGCGACACGTGCGGAGAGCAATATATTTCATCTGACGTGAACAGGTCGCTGCTCAACCATGCGCGGGAAGAATTGAATAAGAACGTCACTCTTGAGATGTTGAACTTTGTTCCTGAAGAATCGGCAAAACCAATGCGATAGTTTTATATAAGGAGAAACATCATGGGAAATCCTGTTGTTGACGAAGCCAAATCAAAAATGGTCGCCCGGATTGACGCGTTGAAGCGCGATCTGACCAAAATCCGCACAGGCCGTGCTTCAATCGCCCTGCTCGACGGCATCCGGGTGGATGCCTACGGCTCGAAAATGCCGCTCAATCAGGTTGCGGCCCTAACCGTGCCGGAAAGCCGGATGATCGTCGTGCAGCCGTGGGATCCGCAGATGCTGCCGATGATTGAGAAGGCGATTCTTGCTTCGGACATCGGCCTGACTCCGTCCAGCGACGGCAAGGTGATTCGCCTGCCCATCCCGCAGCTCACTGAGGAGCGGCGCAAGGATCTGGTCAAACAGGTGAAGAAAATCGCCGAGGAATTCAAGGTCGGAGTGCGCAACGACCGCCGCGATGCCAACGACGTTTTCAAAAAGCAGAAGAACGACAAAGAAATCTCTGAGGATGAAATGACCCGTCATCAGGATGAGGTGCAGAAGCTGACAGATGATTACATCAAGCATATTGATGCCATAGCTGCTGGCAAAGAAAAAGAGGTCATGGAAGTATGACCGCCCTGCCGGTCATTCAGCCGCTGCCCGTCCATGTCGCGATCATCATGGACGGCAATGGCCGATGGGCCAAAGAGCGGCATCAGCCCCGGCTTTTCGGCCACAGGGCCGGGGTGGAGTCGGTGCGGGTGATTGTCGAGGCCGCCCGCGAAATCGGCATCCGCCACCTGACCCTCTATGCCTTTTCCACCGAAAACTGGCAGCGGCCCGGTTTGGAGGTCAAAGGGCTGATGGCACTGCTCAAGACCTTTCTGCTGGCCGAGCTGGAGACGATGAAAAAGAACGGCATCCGTCTGGACTGCTTCGGGCAGAAGGAGCGGCTGCCAGACGAGGTGCGGGCAGTGCTGGAGCGGGTGATTGCCGAGACCGCTGACGCGCCGGGAATGCGGCTGAATCTGGCGTTAAGCTACGGTTCCCGCACTGAAATGCTGCGGGCGGTGCGCGAGGTCGGCAGCCGCTGCGCCGCAGGCCAGCTCAGGCCGGAGGAGATTGACGAGCAGCTCTTCAGCAGCTGCCTCTATTCCGCCGGGCAGCCCGATCCTGACCTGCTCATCCGCACGAGCGGCGAGCAGCGGCTCTCCAATTTCCTCCTCTGGCAGCTTTCCTACGCCGAATTGTATTTCACCGAAACCCGCTGGCCGGATTTCCGTCGGGCGCAGTTCTTTGAGGCATTGCAGGTTTTTGCCAACAGGCAGCGGCGGTTTGGGAAGACGGGGGAGCAGGTGAAGGGTAAATAATCATGCTGCAAGAGTGTCTGGCAGAATTAAAAAATATCCTCGCAGAATTAAATCCATATAGGTGTCAAGACCCGGATGATTACACTCCGGCTTTTTAAACAATTCAGGATGAGTTTTCCTCCACTTGCTGAGAGCCTCCATCGGCGTGACATGACCGAGGTTTCTTTGAGGAATATTGGAGTTGTAGATATGAAGATACAGG
>NZ_JBLWEM020000027.1:0-14542 GCF_048287365.2 Candidatus Electronema sp. JC
TGATCTCGGTCTGGTGGTGGTGGATTATCTTCAGCTCATGCAGGGCCGCTCCGGCTCCGAAAACCGCAATCAGGAGATCAGCGAAATATCCCGCTCGCTCAAGGCGATGGCCAAGGAGCTGGACGTGCCGGTGCTCGCCCTGTCTCAGCTCAACCGCAGCTTGGAGAGCCGCACTGACAAACGGCCCATGATGTCGGATTTGCGGGAAAGCGGTGAAATTGAGGAAACTGCTGATGTAGTTCTATTTATTTACAGAGACGAGGTCTATAATAAGTCGCCAGAGAACCCGAACAGGGGCATTGCTGAGGTGATTGTCGCCAAGCAACGCAATGGGCCGACGGGTACCGTCAAGCTGATATTCCTCGGCGAATACACCTCATTCGAGAATTACAGCGAGCTGGAGCCGCCGCATGGCGGGGCTTCATTTGGCTGACAAACAGCCTGCACAGCAAGGGCTGCCGCGCATTTTTTGCTGTGCAGAAAAAACGCCGCGTTGTATGCTGCTCCGGGCAGCACAATTTTTCATTTCGGCAGGACAAGCGATCATGGACACCAGCAGACAGGAACCTCTCAAATACGATTTCAAAAGCATTGAAGCCAGATGGCAGCAGCGGTGGCTGACAGAAAAACCGTGCAAGGTCAGCGCGGACCCGCAGCGGCCTAAATATTACGTTTTAGAGATGTTCCCGTATCCGTCCGGGCGCATCCATATAGGCCATGCCCGCAATTACTCCATCGGCGACGTGGTAGCCCGTTACAAGCGGATGCGCGGCTTCAACGTCCTCCATCCGATGGGCTGGGACGCGTTCGGCCTGCCCGCCGAAAATGCCGCCATCAAGTCCGGCGTGCATCCTGCGCAGTGGACCTACAGCAATATTGACTACATGCGCGGCCAGCTCAAGGCGATGGGCCTCAGCTACGACTGGGACCGGGAAATCGCCACCTGCCGCCCGGAATACTACCGCTGGGAGCAGCGCGTCTTTCTCCAGCTGCTGGAAAAAGGGCTGGTGTACCGCAAGAAGACCACGCTCAACTGGTGCGAGGACTGCGCCACCGTGCTGGCCCGCGAGCAGGTGATCAACGGCTGCTGCTGGCGCTGCGACAAGCAGGTGGTGCCAAAAATCATGCACGGCTGGTTCCTCAAGATCACTGATTATGCTGAGGAGCTGCTGGCCGATTTGGACAAGCTGAGCGGCTGGCCGGAAAAAGTCGTGACCATGCAGCGCAACTGGATCGGCAGGAGCCAAGGCTTGGCCTGCGATTTCCAAGTTGAAAACAGCGCGGCAAAAATCACCATTTTCACCACCCGCCCGGACACGATTTTCGGCGTGACTTTCATGTCCTTGGCACCGGAGCATCCGCTGATTGATTCGCTGATCGCGGGCGCGGAGCAAGAGGCGGCGGTGCGCGGCTTCATCGAGCAGACTTTGCTGGAAAAGCAGCGCATGGCCTTGGATCAGGAGCCGGAGAAGCACGGCATTTTCACCGGAAAATACTGCCTCAACCCGTTCAACGGCGAGCGGGTGCCGATTTATGTCGCCAATTTTGTCCTGATGGAATACGGCACCGGCGCGGTCATGGCTGTGCCTGCCCATGATCAGCGCGATTTCGAGTTTGCCCGCAAATACAACCTGCCGGTGCGTCCGGTGGTGCAGCCGCCGGGCGAGCCGTTAGACGGCGCAGGCATGGAGGCGGCTTGGGAAGGCGACGGCGTTTTAGTCAATTCCGGCAAGTTCAACGGGCTGCCTTCAGGAGAAGCCAAGAAAGCGGTGATTGCCGAGGCGGAAAAGCTGGGCTTCGGTAAGGCGCACATCACTTGGCGGCTGCGCGACTGGGGCATTTCCCGCCAGCGCTACTGGGGCGCGCCGATTCCGGTCATTCATTGCGAAAGCTGCGGCGCAGTGCCGGTGCCGGAGGAGCAGCTGCCAGTGGTTTTGCCCGGCACCACGCCGCCTTACGGCAGCCATGCCCCGCTGCATCATCAGGAGGCGTTTTACACCACGACCTGCCCGAAATGCGGCCAGCCTGCCAAGCGCGAGACCGACACCATGGACACCTTCATGGAGTCCTCATGGTATTTCGCCCGCTACACCAGCGCGCGCAAAGAGGACGGCATCTTGGATCAGGAGGCGGCAAAATACTGGCTGCCGGTGGATCAGTACATCGGCGGCGTGGAGCACGCGATACTGCATCTGCTCTACTCCCGCTTCTTCACCAAGGCCCTGCGCGACCTCGGCTATCTGGACATTGACGAGCCGTTCACCAATCTGCTCACTCAGGGCATGGTGATCAAAGACGGGGCGAAAATGTCGAAATCAAAGGGCAACGTGGTTGATCCGGACGACCTAATTCAGCAATATGGCGCGGACACGGTGCGGCTTTTCGCCCTCTTTGCCGCCCCGCCGGAGCGTGATCTGGAGTGGAATCCCCAAGGCGTGGAGGGCTGTTTCCGTTTCCTCAACCGGGTGTTCCGCCTGATTCATCTGAATTTGGACTGCTTCAGCGCGGACAATGCGGGCGCCGTGGACATCGGCGGCCTTTCTCCCGCTGACCGCCAGCTCCACCGCAAGACGCATCAGACCATCCGCCGGGTGACGGACAGCATTGAAAAGGATTTCCATTTCAACACCGCCATTTCTGCCGTGATGGAGTTAGTCAACCAGATCAGCATAGCAGCGGGCGAGGAAGCTGCCCAGCCTGTCGGTCGCCGCGTGCTGCGGGAAGCCTTCGAGGCTGTGCTGCACCTGCTTTTCCCGATGGTGCCGCATTTCTGCGAGGAAATGTGGCAGCTCACCGGTCATGGCCAGACCTTGCAGGAGCGGCGCTGGCCGGATTTCGACCCGGCGGCAGCGGCGGAAGACGAGCTGACCCTCGTCGTGCAGATCAACGGCAAGCTCCGCGCCCGTCTCACCGTTCCTGTCGGCACCGGCGAGGAGGAGCAGAAGGCGCTTGCTCTCGCCGACGAGCGGGTGAGCGGCTTCATAGCTGGCAAGGCGGTGCAGAAAATCATTGTGGTCAAAGACAAACTTGTTAATATTGTTGTCAAGTGAACTGCAAGCTCAAACCAAGGAGTGCGACTGTGAACCGGATATCCGCTGCCCTGCTGTCTTTTCTGTTCTTTTTGCTGCTGCTCGGCGGCTGCGCGGGCTATTATTTCCCCAATGTCTATGACGGCCCGGAGGTCGCCATCTACATGCCGACCTGGGGCAACCGCACTGACAAGCTCGGCATTGACAGCACAATGTACAACTCGCTCTCCGAGTGGTTCCTCAAATCCGACAAAATCAATCTGACCAAGGAAAAGGAGGGCGCGGACCTCATTCTCGCCGGTGAAATCATCTCCATCAATCTGCCCGGCATCGGCTGGAGCGGCGAGGCCCGCACCACCGATGTCAAAGTCGAGCTGACCCTGCGCTATGTGCTGAAGGACCTCAGGAACGGCAAAATTATCTGGGAGGCTCCGCAGGAGGTCTGGACCGAGGATTACAACACATTAGCCCGGCAGGCCAGCTCCGAGGACGAGGCGGTTGAGCATATTCTCGATGATGTTTCGGAGAAAATCTACCTCGGAACCATTTCCAGGATCCGCAGGCTGTCACGGCAGAACTGAGACCGGCGCTTGACAAAACAAGAGGCAGAGCTGAAAATGCGTTTATCTGCCCATGCCTGCGTTCCGGTAAGCAGGCCGTGAGAATAAAATTGGCAAGGCGGTCAAAAACAGCTTCCATATATATGATTATCTGGCGTATAGTCAAAAAATGGAGACAGACCGGTCGGCTCCAGCCCTGCCGGACAACCAAAGCAAAGCGAATGAGGGTACCAGATGAACTACGGTGTGGTCAGCCAAGAACAGCTTGAAAAAATTGATGAAATACTGTCCGAACAGCTCATTAAGATCGGTGTGGACTGTGTGATCATCATTGACATGGCAGGGAACATCATCACGGCGAAGGACAGCGGCGCCACCAAGTATGATGTCTATTCCTTCGCCGCTCTGGCAGCCGGCAATTTCGCGACCGTCGATGCGATGGCCAAGCTGGTCGGAGAGCAGGAGTTCTCCCTGCTCTTCCACAAGGGCACGGACTGCAACATCCATTTTTCCAAAATCGACGAGGAGCTGCTCCTGATCACCATGTTCGGGAAGCACATCTCATTAGGTTTTCTCAGGCTGAACGTTGTGAAGGCTCTGGAGCAGATCCGAAAGCTCTGGGGAGGCAAATGAGCATGTCCAGCTTCAGCTTGGAACTGTCCTTCGTCAACAGCATCAAACCAACAGCGGGAGACTGCCTTGAGCTTCATCAATCTGCGTGAAAAAATCGTCCAAGTCAAAGTCGTCTACTACGGGCCTGGCAGAGGAGGAAAGACCTCCAATTTGGAATATATCAACCGGAAGTTCAGCAAGCAGATTCAGTCCGAGATGGTCAGCCTCAAAACTCACGGCGACCGTACCCTGTTCTTCGACTTCCTGCCCTTTGACATGGGCAAGATCAAGGGCTATGAGCTGAAGATCCAGCTCTACACCGTGCCCGGCCAAGTGAAATACAACGCCACCCGCAAGCTGGTGCTGAAAGGCGTGGACGGCATCGTCTTCGTCGCCGACGCGCAGGAGGCGATGCGGGAAAAAAACATCCGCTCCCTCAACCAGCTGCACGAAAACCTCAAAGAGTACAAAGAGTCGATTTTCAAAATTCCCTTGGTCATGCAGTACAACAAGGTTGACCTCCGCGACCAAGGCATCCCCATCCTGCCCACCGCCGTGCTGGAGCAGGATCTGAACAGCAAGCTCAAGGTGCCGTACTTCGAGGCCAGCGCGCTGACCGGCCACAACGTTCCAGAAACCCTCAAAAAGATCATCTCTCTCACTGTTGTGTCGGTGCAGAAGAAGCTCCTGTGAACGGAACAGCATGGACAGCTGACGCAGCGCCCCTGACAAGTTCGGACAAAGATCATGGCTCCCTCAATCGACGAATTTGAAGACCTCACGCAGTTCGCAGACGAATCCTTCGACACCGGAGAAGTTGATTTATTTGAATTCGCCGACGACGATGACTCGCCGCTGCTGCGTCTCAAATCGATTGTGCTCTCGCTCGACTGGGACATCACCGAGGAGATACTGACCGAGCTGAACGAGGAGCTGGCCAGCCTGCGCGCCATGTGGAAGGACGACAAGGTGGCGCAGATTTATCTTCAGGGCATGGAGAATGTCGGCAGGTACATGCAGGCCGAAGGGGCCTACGCTCATCCTAACGCCATCAAGCTGCTGCTCACGCTGTACCACAACTATGAGAAAATAATTTCCTCGCCCAACATCAGCGGCGAAAACATCACCGCCATGCTCAAGGCGGACATCCGCAAGTTCAAGGTGCTGCAATATCAGATCAGCTCCTTGAAAAATGCGCAGTCCGGCGGACGCGAAGAGCCTGCCGCCGCCGAAGCCGAAAAGCCCAGATCTCCGGCCAAACCGGCCGCCGCCGCGCCGCCGTCCTCCTCAGCCGCCGCGCCAGCGGCCCAAGACAGCTCCGTGCCTGGGCCGCTGCGCAGCATGGAGGCCACCATTCTGGGGCTGGAATGGGAGGTCACGGACGAGGGGCTGGAAAAATTCAGCAAGGAGTCCGCCGAACTGCGCAGTCATTTGAGCGGCGACAAAGAGGCGCAGGTGCTGATTCAGGGCTTGCAGGCCCTCGGCGCCTACATCCGTGAGCAGAAAACCAACGCCCATCCTGATTCCTTCACCATCCTGCATTCGTTTTACGACGCGTTGAAAATGCTGCTTGAAAGCCCGCAGCTCGGCGCGGAGCAGCGGCGGCACATCCTGCTTGAGCAGATCGGCAGCTTGAACAGCCTGAAAGAGGTGATCGCCCGCGCCGCCGCAGGCAGGCATGAAGCGGCGGAACCAGAGGAGCCTGAACCTGAGCCGCAGGAGGCGCCTGCGGCAGACGATGCGGCCTTCTCCTTTAACGACGAGGACGATGCTGTTCCGGCGGCTGACGCGCCGACACGGCCTGCCGCTTCGGCAAAACCGGCGGCCAGCGGCGATGAGGATGAGGAGTTCGGCGATGACTTGTTTTCTTCGGGCGGCGGTGTCGTTCCCGCCTTGGCTGACGAGGAGGAGGAGGGCGGATTCAGCGACAGCCTCTCCACAGCGGACCTTGGCGCGGACCGGGCGACGGAGCTGGACGAGAAGCTGGATTCTTTTTTCAATTTTGATGATGAGCTGGATGAGGCTTCGCCGCCTGCGGCGGGAAGCAAGTCGGCGGCCGCGTCGGCCAAGTCTTCCTTGGCTCGTGTCCTTGATGACACGCCGGAGGATGAGGACGATGACAGCGCCGATTTGGACTCATCTTTTTTCAATTTTGAGGACGAATTTGATGAGGCCCCTGCTGCTGCGGCAGACAAGGGTTCAGGTGCGGCCTTAAACTTCGCTGACGATGACAGCGACAGCCTTTTTGGCGGCGAGACTGAGGAGGATGCCTCTCCGGCGGCCCAGCCCGCAGCTGAATTGGAACCAGGGCAAAGCCTTTCGGCGGCGGAGCAGGGCGACGAAGATGAGGAAGATGACGAGCTGGATTCTTTTTTCAATTTTGATGACGAGCTGGACGGGCCGCCGCCTCCGGCCAAAGCAAAAGCCGTGTCAGCGGCAGCGCCTGCCGCAGCGGCTGAGGATGAGGATGTGAGTCTCTTTGGCGACGAGGAAGAGGACGGCCCTGTTGCCGCGCTGGCGGATGAAAAGGAGATTCCGTCTGCGGCAAAAGAGGAGGATGAACTCGGTTCAGATTTCGACTCCTTCTTCAGCTTCGATGACGAGGAGGCCGCCGCGCCGCTGGCTGCTGAGGCGGAAGAGGAGCCAGCCGCAGCGGAGGAGCCAGATGAAGTCCTGAGCATGGATGTCGGCCTCTTCGGCGGCGAGGACGACGAGTCTCCCGCTGCCGTCCCTGACGAGGCGGATGAGGAAATTCCTGCCGCAGAGGCTGAGGCCGAAGCGGACATGCTGGATTCAGGCAGCCTCGACTCCTTCTTCAGCTTCGATGACGAGGAGGCTGCCGCGCCGCTGGCTGCTGAGGCGGAAAAGGAGCCTGATGAAGTCCTGAGCATGGATGTCGGCCTTTTCGGCAGCGAGGACGACGAGTCTCCCGCTGCTGCCTCTGACGAGGCGGATGAGGAAATTCCCGCCGCAGAGGCTGAGGCCGAAGCGGACATGCTGGATTCAGGCAGCCTCGACTCCTTCTTCAGCTTCGATGACGAGGAGGCTGCCGCGCCGCTGGCGGCTGAGGCGGAAGAGGAGCCAGCCGCAGCGGAGGAGCCTGATGAAGTCCTGAGCATGGATGTCGGCCTCTTCGGCGGCGAGGACGACGAATCTCCCGCTGCTGCCTCTGACGAGGCGGATGAAGAGATCGGCAGTGAAAAAGCCGCCGAGATCAAATCGAAACTTGATTCGCTGTTCAGCTTTGAAGATGATTCGCTGAACAATGATCTGGTGGAGGACTCGCAGGACGACACGCCGGATTTGGATGACGATCTCATAACGCCTTTGGACGATGAGCCGTCAGCAAAAATTGCGGATGAAAATCTTTTCGGCGCGGATGAGTTCAACGACAGCAGCAGCCCTGCGGCTGAGGAAGAGGAGCCTGTTGCTGACAGCCTGACTGCGGACAACGACGATGCCCTCTTCGGCTTTGACAGCGGGCTGGATGATGGCGGCGGAGCGGCGGAGGCCGGGGAAGAACCGGATTTTTCAGCAATCGGCGAAGATGAGGACGAAGCCCCTGCCGCAGAGGAGACAGAGGAGGCGTTCTTCAGCATCGCCGGAGACGAGGACAGTGACAGTCTCAGCGCGGCGGCGGAAGAAGAGCCGGAGGTGCAGGACGAGCCGTTCGGGCTGGCGGAAGAGGAGTCTGAAGCTGCTGAGGCTGACAGCCTGACTGCTGCGGACGACGACGATGCCCTCTTTGGCTTTGACAGCGGGCTGGATGATGGCAGCGGAGCGGCAGAAGCTGGGGAAGAACCGAATTTTTCAGCAATCGGCGAAGATGAGGACGAAGCCCCTGCCGCAGAGGAGACGGAGGAGGCGTTCTTCAGCATCGCCGGGGACGAGGGCAGTTACGGTCTCAGCGCGGCGGCGGAAGAAGAGGAGCTGGAGGCGCAGGATGAGCTGTTCGGGCTGGCGGAAGAGGAGTCTGAGGCTGCTGAAGCTGACAGCCTGACTGCGGACGAAGACGACGCGCTCTTCAGCTCTGACAGTGGCGCGTTAGTTGAACTTGCCGCAGGAAAAACAGATGAAGAGGCTGATGAGCTGACCGCAGCGGCCCTGCCGGACGACAATGAAGACGATTTGCTGCTCGGCAAAGAGTACGAGGCAGAAAGCCAATCAGCATTTTTTGGTCAGGATGACCTGCCGGATCCTTTTGCCAGCGGCGTGGAGCCGGAGCCTGCGGAAGACGAGGAAGAGGCTGCCGCAGGTCTGAGCGGAAAAGGCGCGGTCGCTGGCGGCGCAGCCTTCGCCTCCTTGGCCGCCGCCGCTGCGGCCCTGTCTGCGGTGCCGTCGTCTGCCCAGCTGCGGCAGGTGGCGGAGCTGGCCTCAACGGCCCGGCGCGAGGAGCCGCTGTCGGTGCCGCAGTCCATCATTATGAATCTGCTCGATTCTTCAGCGGCTTTGCTTGCACAGGCGCCTGAAGGCGCGGCGGCGGGCGGCGGCGCGGTGATGCAGGAACTGGCCGCCGCGCTGAAGCGGGCGGAGGAGCCGGAGGCGCTGGCCGGAGCGGTGAGCTGCTACACGGCATGGCAGCAGGACTTTTTTGCCGCGCTGCTCCGCCGCCCGCAGCTGCCGGAAGAAGCGGCTGCCGAGGACAGCTTGGGGCTGGTGCGAGAGGAGTTCTCCCGGCTCAAGCAGGAGCTGCTGACGGAATTCAGCCAGCTCCGCAAGGAGATGATGACGCTGCGGAGCTGAAGCGGCAGGCAAGGCGGAGCTGCGGCTCCGCCTTTGTTTTCAGCGGTTAAAAGGAATAGCCAAGACTCAGATAGCCGGAGGTCTGCCTGCTTTCCGCCTCCATGCCGATCCTGCCTAAAGCCTTGCCGTTCACGGTCTGATGCTGCTCGCCGTCCAAGTCAATCCAGACCTGATGCAGCCCGGCCTTCACGTGCCACCACGGCGTGAGATAGTAAATGCCTGAGAGGTCGAGCATCAGGGCCGAGCCGTCCAAATCTCCCTCAGCCCGCTTGCTGCGGAGCGGCAGCAGGGTCTCATCCTCCGCGCTGACTGACGGCGCCAGCGCGACGCTGCCTGCCAGCCTGAGCTGCGGCAGGAGCTGATATTCCGAGCCAAGGAGCAGATAGGGCATGGAATAGGTCAGCTCATACGCCAGCCCGGTTCCGCCGCCTTGAAAGGCGTAGCCGGACAGGCCGGAGGGCGAGCGCTGAAAAACGGTCCGGCCTTGATATTCAAAGTGCTGCCGCTGCCAGCCAGCCCCGGCGTACAGGCTCCACAGCGCCCGCTGCCAGAAGGTCCACTCTGCGGCGATGTCGAAAATCAGCGCGTCCAGCGAGGAAACATCGCTTTCCGAATAGACATCGAGCCGCTGCGGCAGCTCCGGCGTGAGCCAGTCGCGGTCTGTGATCTGCCCGTCCGGGTCAGTGAGATTGGTTCTCAGGCTGCCGCTGATCCGCCAGGCCGGGCTGAAGGTCCAGCCGAGATCAAGCCGGGCCAGCCCGATGTCGAGCGGCCATTTCAGCTCGCTCATCGGGAATATCTCGCTGCTGCTGCCGCCGTCGGCGTAGACAGCTGTTCCGCCGATGGCGTAGCTGCTTTCGCCGCCCATCGCCTCCAAGCCAAGGGCCATGTCAAGCTGGCTGGGCAGCGAGGACGAGGCCAGCGGCATCTGCGGGGCGCAGAGCAGTGCCAGCGCCGCCAGTCCGCAGGCGCAGCCCCGCGCCGTGTTTGTTCTGCTGTCTGAAGTGTTCATCATTTCCTCCTTGCGCCAAACTGCCGCGCCTGTCTCTGTCTGCGGGAATATCTGTCCGTTTTCTTTCAGACAGCACTGAGGCAACTCTACACCATGCCCGGCAGGAACTCAAGTCCTCCGCGCAGCGCGGAGGGCAGCAAGGACAACAATTATCAGGAGAGCGCGTTCATGCGGGTTTTGAAAAAGCTGTTTGAGCAGAACAGGAGATGGGCGGAAGGAATGAAGGCGCAGGATCCTGACTTTTTTCTGAAACTGTCCCGGCAGCAAAATCCGGAATATCTCTGGATCGGCTGCTCGGACAGCAGGGTGCCTGCCAATCAAATCATTGACCTGCTGCCCGGAGAAATCTTCGTCCACCGCAACATCGCCAATTTGGTCGTGCATACCGACCTCAACTGCCTTTCCGTGATTCAATATGCGGTGGATGTGCTGCGCGTGAAGCACATCATCGTCTGCGGCCATTACGGCTGCGGCGGGATCAAGGCGGCGTGGGAAAACAAGGAGCACGGCCTGATTGACAACTGGCTGCTGAACATCAAGGACATCTGCCGCCGCCATCAGCAGGAGATTGACGGCCTGGCGGATGATGCCGAAAAAATCAGCAGGCTCTGCGAGATCAACGTGATTGAGCAGGTGGCCAATGTCTGTCACACCACCATTGTCCAGAACGCTTGGAAGAGCGGCCAGGATCTGGCCGTGCATGGCTGGATTTACAGCATTGAGGACGGCATCCTCCGCGATATGAATGTCTGCTGCACCAACATCAGCGAGCTGCCGAGCGCATACCGGATGAGATGATCAGAGCAGCATGTTGAAAACGGCAGGCAAAGCCCGTTTTCCGCAGCTTTTCTGTTCCACATGCAGAACCAGCGTGTTCTGCATGTCAGCACTATCAACTGCAATGTAACTGCCGTCCGTCAGAGCTTCAACAGAGCTGTTGATGCGCAGGGTAACGTTTTCTCCGCATTTGCTGAATGTCTCATGTGTCAGCTCGCTGTCGCTCTCTGTGTAATCGCCGGACGGGCTGGATTCTTTTTTGATTCCCTCAGCCTGCCCGGCAAAAAAATATTCACGGAGAAATTTAGTCGAGCCGTCAGCGTATCCTCTCCAATCCGCCGTCATCACAGAAACCTGATGCCCGGCTGGCACACTAATGGGCACTGCGAAATTGCATGAGGCGCGTTCTAGATCGCTTTCGGCGTTTTCAGCTGGGAGTGCGGCATCATACACGCTGAACAGAACGGTCAGCGTGTCCGTGCCTTCGCCGCTGACGGTGTATGAGCCTGCGCCGCAGCCTGTTCCGGCGAATTTCACCGGAGCGTTGAAATAAACCTGCGCTGCCGCTTCTGTGACCGCAAGGCCAGCTGCCGCCAGCACTGCGGCGGCGATGATCATTCTTGTCATGGTCTCTCCTTTTACAAAATCCTTTTGCAAAAAAAAGAAACCCATGCCGATGCGGCATGGGTTTTCATCAGCGCGTCCGGCTTGTTACCGGCAGCGTCTCGAATGCAGCTGAAAAACGACTTTGTTTTGCAGATCAACCGTGTCAACGGCGATATAGCTTGGATTGCTGACCGCCCGCACTGAGCTGTTGATCCGCAGGGGAACAACACCGCCGTTGCAGCCGCTCCAAGTGTTGTGCATCAAATTGTCGCGTTCGGTGTAGTTGCCTTTGGGATTCGTCCGCGCCTGCGGCCCGCGCTGGCCTGCAAAAAAGTATTCGCGGAACAGCTCTGTTCTGCCCTCGGCAAAGCCCCGCCAGTCCGTGGTCATAGTTGAAACCTGAAAGCCCGGCGGCACCTTGACCGGGACGACAAAGCTGCACGCGGTGCGCTGCATTCCGCTGGCGGCATTTTCAGTCGGCTTGCCAGCGTCATAGGCGCTGAACAGCACAGTCAGAGTGTCCGTGCCGTCGCCGGAGAAGGAGTATTCTCCGGGTTTGCAGCCTGTTCCGGCAAACTGCATCGGCGCTTGAAAGACCACCTGCGCGGCAGCTTGGGTGGCGAACAAAGCCAAGGCGGCGGCGGCGAAAGCCAGTTTGAGTGTTTTCATGGCAACAGCTCCTTGAAAGGAATTTTCAGGCATGGGATTGCGCCTGTCAGTTCTGACAGAATATAATTCTCTCATTTTTTGTCAAGAGCTTTCTCCCGCGTCCGTTGTCTCCTCCCCCAGGTAAGCCCGGATCACCTCCGGGCAGCGGCGCACCTCATCCGGCTTTCCCTCGGCGATTTTCCGGCCATAATCCATCACAAAAATATGGTCGGAGAGGCTCATCACCAATTTCATGTCATGCTCGATCAAAAGAATGGAAACGCCTTCCTGGCAGATTTGCGCGATCAGGCGGTCCAGTTCGGCGGTCTCCTGCGGGTTCATGCCCGCCGCTGGCTCGTCCAAGAGCAGCAGCAGCGGCTCCGTGGCCAAGGCGCGGGCGATTTCCAGCCTGCGCTGCGCCCCGTAGGAAAGGTTTTTGGCCAGCTCGTCCGCGACCTCGGCCAGCCCGGTCTTTTCCAGCAGAGCGAAGGATCGGGCCGTGATCTCGCGCTCCTCCTGCTGCGTCCCTTTGTCCCGGAAAATCGCGCCGAGCAGCCCGGCCTTGGTCCGGCAGTGCCGCCCGATCATCACATTCTCCAGCACAGTCATGGCCGGGAACAGACGGATGTTCTGAAAGGTGCGTGCCAGCCCGGCCTGCGTCACCTTGTGCGGGGCAAGGCCGTTCAGCCGCGCCGTTTTGCCGTCAGGGAGACGCAGCTGAATCTGGCCGGAAGTCGGTTTGCATATTCCGGTGACGCAGTTGAAAAAGGTAGTCTTGCCTGCGCCGTTGGGGCCAATCAAAGCAGCAATCTCGCCCTGCCGGATGCTGAGGTCAAGGCGGTCCAAGGCGCGGATGCCGCCGAACTGCATCGTCAGGCCGCTGACTTCGAGGATGGGAGCTGTCATATTAACGTGAACCTCGAAAAATTGGTATTTTTGACAGTTATCGCGTTGCAACTGCCTGATTATTCGATGCCGATTTTGGCAAAATCGATATTTTTCGAGGTGACTTTCATTCTATCGTTTCCGATCTGCCGCCGTCAAGCTTAATGAACCAGACTCAGCATTAAAGTCATCGGCTCATGATCTGAATCGGGAATGCGGCCAACGCATCATGCGCCTGCTTCCATGCTCCGGCAAGCTGGGCATGGGCGGGACTCACAGCCAGCGGCGCAAAGCCCGCCTTCTCAATCCAGAGCGGAACATTCTTCGCCACGGCTGCCGCCTCCGGCAGCTTGCCCAGCCGGAATTTCGTTGTTATCTCCCAGACAGAGGCCGCGCTGATCAGCACGGCATTGTCCGCATCCTCAACAGCGCGGCGGATGCCTGCCGGAAGCCGGGAATCATCAAAAAGCCACCACAGGAAAATGTGCGTGCCAGCAGCAGGGTCATTTTTCCCATGCCAGCAGCTCCTCTTCCGGCAGCGGCTCAAAAAAAGCATCTGTGACCGCTCCCTTGGCAATGCCCGGCGTTCTCTTCCTCTGCGGCAGCGGCACAAGCCGGGCGCAGGGCTGGCCGGACTTTGCGATGGTGATTTCCTCGCCTGCCAAAACCAAGGCCAGCAGCCTTGACAGATGCGTTTTCGCCTCATGCACATTCACTGTTCTCATCGTCCTGCCCTCTGTTGTGTGAAACTTAGTCTCTTAACTTAGTTTATAGGAGAGAAAGTCGCTGATCAAGCCGAATATCATAGATGCGAAAAGCTGTTTTCTTATACATGAGAATCGGCTAATGTATAGAAAACAGCTTTTTTTATACATATCAGCAGCCGATAAGCATCATGCCCATACCTGCCCTGCCTCCTGAAAACGACTTGGAAACCAAGGATGTTCTGAAGAAAACAGCTTCAGCGCACCGCTACCTTGCCGAGCTGAAAGGGCTGGCTTCCACCATTCCGAACCAGTCCATCCTGATTTCCACCCTCACGCTGCAAGAGGCGAAAGACAGTTCGGAGATTGAGAACATCATAACAACGCATGATGACTTGTATAAATCGGAACTGAACCTGATTCTGAACCCTGCGGCCAAAGAGGTCAGCCGGTACGCGGCAGCCTTGCAGAAAGGCTTTGCCTTGGTGCGGCAGAGCGGCCTCCTGACCATCAACCACATTCTGGAAATTCACAAGGAGCTGGAGCAGAACGACGCTGGCATGAGAAAGGTGCCGGGAACAGAGCTGATCAACGAGCAGACCGGGGCTGTGGTTTATACTCCGCCGCAAGATCATCGGGAAATCCTGCGCCTGATGAGCAATCTTGAGCAGTTCATCAACGATGACGCAATGAGCGGCCTTGACCCCTTAGTGAAAATGGCGGTCATTCATCATCAGTTTGAATCCATCCACCCATTCTATGACGGCAATGGCCGGGCCGGTCGAATCATCAGCATTCTTTACTTAGTCGCCAAAGACCTGCTGCATATAGCCAAAGCAGTATAAAATGACTACACTGTGCGTATGGCATACTCAATAGATTTTCGTCGGAAGGTTTTGGAGATCAAAGACCAGGACAGCCTGAGCTTTGAAGAGACGGCTCTGCGTTTCGGAGTCAGCAAATCAA